>NZ_BAACAP010000039.1:0-5832 GCF_045865695.1 Scytonema hankhaensis NUACC26 | reverse complement strand
GGGTCTGATTCTATATATTCTTTCAGTATTTCTGTGAGGTCTTTTGGTTTTTCCGGTGAAGCAAAATTATCCAGGTCAGCAATAGTCATTTTCATTCTGGAATGATGAGTCTGGATTTTGCGAATAGCGTCTTTAAAAAACCGTCGGTCTAACAGAACGTTGACCCATGCCATGACAGAGCCGCGTTCTGGTTCGTACTTGTCAATATTTTGACATATATAAAAGAAAAGTTCTTGACGAGCTTCGTTGTAAATATCTTCATAAACACCTGCGGGAAATTGACTTTTTTGTGGACGGCAAAGCTTGTCAGCACGCACAATGGCATTAACCAGTTTTGTTAAAGCCAGTTGCCGTTCCTGAGAACGCGACGGGTGTCGCTGTGCCGAAATCGCTAGTTGTAGTAGATGTGAATCTAGTTCATCTCTTCTCGTCATTTGAGACTCCAAACTCGATCTCTTGCGCGGAAGTGAATCTCTGTTTCTCTCTCGCACTCCTTTGGGACACTTTATGCCAAAGGAGTATATTTGTTACATTTGTTTACATTTTGAGTTAAGAACTACTAAATTTTTAAATTTTGAATCACTTTTGACATATTGGCAAAAGCAGTGAGCCAAGAACTGAGCCAAAGGTGCGCCTTTCAAGCCTTTGCTTAAAATAGTACTTTAGAGGTGCGGGAAGTAGGTGCGATCGCTCGAATTACCGGTAAGCTCTTACAAAGTTACGCAGTTTACAAAAAAGATCGGGAGATAAAAAATGAAAGGGATAACCAGTATAACAGGGGCGGAACACCAGCAGTAAATATTAATTTGTGTAAAGAAAAACCGATGCTTTGCAGAAAAGAAGTCGCAGTAGCAAGAGAAATAGTTATAGCAACACATCGGTTTTCAACAGGGTTGTATCGATACCAAATAAGTTTTGAATATGGTATTAATTCGTGACTTTGTTCAACAGGCTATAGCGACTGGTAATTTAACGGTTTGTGCAGAAGAAAGATTGCGACAACTTTTAAGTACAAAGTATGACTTAGGAGATTTAAGCGCTTTTATGGCTTTACAGGAAGCAGCAAAGGCTGGGATTCGGCAAGAGACTCGTGAGTTAAGACGCGGGGGGCATGGCAGTGGGGACTAATTTTTTCAGATCATTTAGTAATTGCAGGAAATTGAACTATGGTTTTTGGCAACTGCATTTCAAAGCAAGGCAATTTTCAAGTCACACTGCAGCTACAAGAGAACTTGCAGCTGACCCAGTCTGCGATCGCTCCTATGGCAAATGCAGTTTTCTGGGTAAAGCCAAACGCGGATTTTATATACGTCAATGATGCAGCGTGCTGTCTGGTAGGTTATTCCCGTGAGGAATTACTCTCGATGACTATGTACGATATAAAACCAGATTTTTCGCCAGAAATTTGGTCAAAACACTGGAAAACTATCAAAAAGCAAGGTTCTTTATACTTTGAATTTCTACATTGGACTAGGGAAGGTCAGAGCTTTCCGGTGGCAATTACCCTTATCTATATAGAATACGATAGCAGGGAGTATGGCTGTATCTCGATCCGCAATATCAGCAAGTGCAAGCAGGCTTCATCAGGCTTACATAGGACTAATGAAGCCCTAGAGTCGAGAGTGCAAGAGCTTTTAGCTGAATTAAGTCATGGTAATGAGCAATTATGTCGCGAGAAAGCTTTGCGCCAGCAGATGGAGGTAGAACTGGAAAAGTCCCTTTCTTTGCTTCAGGCAACTCTAGATTCCACTGCTGACGCTGTTGTTGCGATCGGCTGCAAGGGAGATATTGTTAGCTTTAATCAGAAATTTGTCCAGATGTGGCAGATTCCAAATCAAGTTATTAGATCGCGCAACCATAATCAGTGCTTAGCTTTTTATAAGAATCAACTTAAAGACCCAGAAACCTTTTGTAGGCGCATTCAAGAACTGAACAATCAACCCGATGTTGAGGGTTACGACACTCTGGAGTTGAAGGATGGGAGAGTTTTCGAGCGATACTGCCAACCTCTACGATGCGGTGAACAAATTATCGGCACAGTATGGACTTTTCGAGAGATAACCAAACACAAACAAGCAGAAAAAGAAATTCGCTTTGCTCTAGAACAAGAAAAACAACTTGCTGAACATAGAGCACACTTTGTTTCTATGGTCTCTCATGAAATCCGCACTCCTCTAAACATCATCTCCTTCTCCACTAGCTCACTGAAACGCTACAATCGCAACTTGACTAAAGAGAAAAAACTCCGCTATTTGCAGCGCCTTCAAACAGCAGTCGAACAGATCGACCAATTGATGGATGAAGTTCTCACGCTGGGTAGAGCAGAAGTAGGAAAGCTAAAGTTCGAGCCAGAGCCACTTAATTTGATCCAATTCTGCCATGACATATTGGCTCAATTAAATTTGAGTCAAAGCCGCCACCATACAGTCACTTTTGTTAGTGAAGGTGATTGTAGAACAGTCTGCGTGGATAAAAAATTGCTACAGCCCATTCTCATGAATTTGCTCTCGAATGCGAGCGAGTATTCTCCGGTTGACAGCACCATTGATGTCGTACTCACGTGCCAAGATAAAAAAGTGATTTTCCAGATTAAGGATAGGGGAATTGGCATTCCAAAAGCAGAGCAACAAAGATTGTTTGAGCCATTTTATCGGGCTGAGAATGTCGGTAATATACCAGGTCATGGATTGGGATTGGCACTTGTCAAAAAGTTTGTAGACCTGCATAGTGGTCAAATCACCGTAGCGAGTGAAGTCGGCGTGGGTACGACCTTTACAATTACATTGCCGATCGCTGAACAGCCGAGAAGATAATGAGAAAAAACTGAAAATATAAGAATCAATAGCAAAAAATCTGTTACTGCTATCGTGCTAATTAGATTGTAACTTAAGGTAGAAAGGAGCTTATCCATGTCTAGCTATGAGGTCGTAGGCGCAGATGAAGAGAAACAGGAGAGCTACTTTACAAGAATTAACTTGCAAAAGTCAAGGTAGATAATGACAAAAGAAATCAATTTATACAAACTTCTTCTCGAGCGACTTTGGTCTGATGAACAATTTAGAAACTGCTTCATTGCAGATCCCAAGCCAATACTCTGTGAGTTCGGGGTAACAGTTCCCGACTTTTTAAAAAAGATTGAAGTGCATGAAGATAAACCCAAATTGCGAAATTATATTTTGCCAATCAAAGAGCAACTAGAAAGGTACGTGGAAGAACAAAACCTGGTTATTGCTCAAGTCATAAGACAAGCTTTAGCTGATGATGCCTTCAAAGCCAAACTGCTCCAAGACCCCAAGGCTGGTATTAAAGAGGTAACAGGTGAAGACTTACCTGAAGATTTAACTATTTGCTTTTACAAAGACACGCCAACTGTTAGACACTTAGTCATCCCCATGAATCCAGATAACGAACAATTGAATTGCTCGCAACTAGAGATGGTTGCTGGTGGGATAGCTTTTCCAATTTTGAGGCAACCTCAACCCTATATTCTTGGTCTAATTGCAATTGACAAGTTTTAGTATTTGAGGACTTAACCTCAACAACAATTGAGGTGGTTCCAGTGTTAATTATTGTCTAGCTCTTGTACGGTAGTCAAACTACTTGCTATTGACTGCTGTTCTCATTTTTCTAGTTCAAAATCACTCTATCAAAGGAGGTAATAATGACAAAGATTTTAGTGATAGAAGATGAGGCAGAAAGCCGAGAGATGTTTTTGGAATGCTTGGAAGCAGAAGGGTTCAATGCCATTGGTGCCCAAAACGGTCTTGTCGGGGTGCAGCGGGTGCAAAAGCATCTACCCGATTTGGTGATTTGCGACATCGTGATGCCAGAACTTGATGGTTACGGTGTCCTCACCACGCTGCGCCAAAATCCTGCGACAGCGATTATTCCATTTATTTTTCTGACTGCTAAAGCTACCAAGGCGGAACTTCGCCACTGTATGAAGTTGGGAGCTGATGACTATCTGACTAAGCCAACTACAGTAGAGGAATTATTGACAGCGATCGCCGCTCGACTAGAAAAACAAGCAGCCCTTAAACAGTGGTACGCTGCTTTGCACCAGCTCAACGGAACGCCTGAGGCTACTGAGGAGGCAAAACTCGCAACTAATAAGTCGATTTTTCCATCCTGTCCGCATTTAAGTGAGGTGTTCCAATTCATTGAAGAGAATTATCACCAACCAATTAGTTTATGTGATGTAGCCCAAGCAGTGGGCTACGCTCCTGGTTACTTAACTGACCTCATGCGACGCTTAACTGGGCATACGGTGAACCGCTGGATTGTAGAACGTCGGATGGCAGCAGCGTGTTCGTTGCTATTAAAGACGAATCAGTCAATTGAGCAGATTGCAGAAGCAGTAGGCTATCAGAATACAGGACATTTCTTCCGTCAGTTCCGTCAATACCAGGGAACTACGCCTCAAGTTTGGAGAAACGCACATCGTATCCAAACTAGCATAAAATACAACTAAAATAACACGAAAATAGAATTTTAATACTCTTTAAGAAAACGTTTTGACTTTCTTTTATGAGTTACCTGGTTAACAGTTAACTTTCTTATGGAAGTAATATTTAAATGCACAACAGCTTGTCACATATATAAAAGCTTGAGTTAGTTTATTACAAACTTGCGCTCTTAAAAATAGTGAGTCTTACCAAAAGATTCGACATTGTATCCAGATTTTACAACTTATAAACTAGCCAATGTAAACCCTTAAACTTAAAGAGTTTAGTATGTCTGAGCAGCAGCGTATACGCAAAACCAGACACGAGTTTGAATCAGATCTAATTGCCAAAGCCTGGAAGGATCAAGCATTCAAACAAGAACTGATCGTTAACGCGAAAGCAGTATACACCAAAGAGTTGCAACAGCCGCTTCCTGATGATTTACAAATTCAGGTATTTGAGGAAACTCCAAGTACTCTATATTTGCTAATTCCTCGGAATCCAATGAGCATGCAAGTTAACGAAGAATTATCTGAAGAAGCCTTGGAGTCTGTAGCTGGAGGAGCTATTTCAATTATTAATCCTCCTACAGATCCTACAGTGATTGTTCCTTATGGAATTGTAGTCTAACTCCAAAGTCTGTCTGCAAATCCACTTAAGTTTAGCTGTAAAACAGCTTTTAGTACTTAACGTTAACCCTCAATCCAAATAACCCGATATGTCTGAACAACAGCCTAAGCGAATTACCCGACACGAGTTTGAATCAGATCTGATTGCCAAAGCATGGAAAGATCAAGCCTTCAAACAAGAACTGATCCAAAACCCAAAAGCAGTGTATGCTAAAGAGTTGCAGCAGGAGCTTCCTGAAACTTTACAAATTCAGGTACTTGAGGAAACTCCAAGTACTCTTTATTTAGTAATTCCTCAGAATCCGATGAACACGCATATTACCGAAGAATTATCTGAAGAAGCCCTGGAGTCCGTGGCTGGAGGAGGTGTTATAGGCGGTGTAGTAATTCAAGTTGGGGTTATATAACCTATATCCCCATCTAGTAGAACAACAAATAAGGCAGAAAGTTACTGCTAAGTTGTCTGATGCCGGATGACAGCAGCGAGATCCTATTAAAAACTCACCAGATATTGGCTCAAATTGCTACAACCGTTAGCTATCAGAATACAAGTCCATCTTTTTTGAAATAAAAAAATCGGTGAGTCTTTTTATAAAGATTAGACATTGTCTCCCGATTTTCCAGCGAATAAGCTAGTCAACGTTAACCCTGAAACTTAGAGAGTTTGATATGTCTGAACAGCAGCCCAAACGCCTGAACCGACACGAATTTGAATTGGAGTTGATTGCTAAATCTTGGAAAGATCAAGCCTTCAAACA
>NZ_BAACAP010000038.1:0-5639 GCF_045865695.1 Scytonema hankhaensis NUACC26 | reverse complement strand
CGTACTGGGAACTGTTGTACCAGATCCCGTTCCGGTGGTGGTGTCAGTACCAGTGGAACCCGTACTGGGAACTGTTGTACCAGATCCCGTTCCGGTGGTGGTGTCGGTACCAGTGGAACCCGTACTGGGAACTGTTGCACCAGATCCCGTTCCGGTTGTCGGATTGGTACCAGTGGAGCTACCTTGTGTACCAGTAGTACCGCTAGCACCTGTACTGCTACCAGCACCAGAAGCTCCGCTCTGAGCAGCAACTGGTAGGATTGGATGTAAAGTCACAAGACCAAAAGCAAAAGCACTTGTCCAGATGATTTTTGATAAATAAGAAGGCTTCATAGTTCTAATTCCTTGATTATTCTAATTTTTGCGTGTTTTTTTTGATTTTTAAATCAATATTGTTTGACTTTCGTAGATGCTGTCCTTTGAGTAATCATGGCTTAGATAAAGTGAAGAGATATCAGTCTAATTGAGTAAATTTACCGATATAAAATAACAAGTTTTACAAAAAAAAAGTCTATCATTAGTATTATTTTCTTTTCATAAAAATTACATATTATAGAATTTGAACTAATTTTATGAAAATATGCAATTTCTGAATCAGAGATGATTTATAAAAATTTTTAAGTAGGGTGGGCAATACTCACCTCACAATCCTATTGGTGGGCAATGTCCACCCTACTACCTATATTTCAAAGGGTATTATTATGACACATAAAGTTTCAAAAGAAACGGTACAAGCAGCGCAAGAACATGCCTTGAAGTCGCTCAAGCATGGTGAAGAAATAAAAGAGCTAGCCCAGAAGCTAAAAACAGGAAATTCTGCTGAGCAAGAACAAGCTAGACGGATTGAACCGTATGCGAAAACTATTCAGGAACACTCGGAAGAATTTTTAGTGAAGGTACAGCAACTCCAGGAAGATGATAACTCTACAGAAGCATTTGTAGAGTGCGTAGAAGAGCATATAAAAGCGACTGAAGCCCATACTCAAGCAGTGAAAGAATTTTACAAAGCGTCTCCGACACATTTACATTCTGTAGAAAAGAAGCACTCTTAGTAGAGGAAGCATCCCAATAGGAGGGCATTGCTCCTCAGAATAGAATTCTGGGGCTATACAAACGAAGTCCGCCTATGCACTCCGTGCACGCTTCGCGTTCCTCGACTTAACATAAAGTCCACGTAGGTGGACTTTGTTTGTATAGATGCGATTTTAATCGCCCAATGTTTTTTCCAAATTGGGATGCTCCCCTTAGTAGACGCTTGCGTTCAGCAATTATGGCTAAAAATTTCTGTTTGAAAAAGAAGATTGGGATTGGGGAAGAGAAAGTCAATCCCCTGTCTCGCCAATCCCTAGCTTTTCTACTTAGAACAATTGTAGAATCAGTTGGAGTGGAATGTCTACCCTGCTGGAGCGATCGCTAAGTTCGGAGCCTAGTGCAAAGATAGTTTTCTCTAAAACAAAGGCATCCAAAAGCACTTGCAATTCTGTAGTTGTACTTGGTAAGAAGCCATTTTGTCCGGCTGTCACTAGATAACTATTTAAGAAAGCCGTACTGACCCAAACGTACCAAAAACGACTCCAAGCTTCCATTAATGGCAAAGCTTCAGCGCGAACCATTCCACTGTCTATTTCATTGCGAAGCCCAATTTGTGATGCATAGTGGAACGACAATAGCATCCCAGCGACATCTCTTAAGGGACAACGCTTCATGCGTCGTTCGCTCAAACTACGACCTTCACCACCTTCAAAATCGTGGATGATAAAATCTTTCCCCGTGTACAGCACCCTCTTCAAATTGTAATCACCGTGATAGCGGGTACGCATTGCAGTAATTTTTTGGTTGAGAATTAACTGATAACGTCCCAAAACGTCTTGTTGGTAATTAAGAACGGTGTGCGCCAGTTTTTGCGTTTCGGATGGTAGGGAATTTATTCGATCTTCCAATAACAGGAAGACTTGACCGGTTAAGTTACGGGCGTATTGGTAAATGGAACGCTGGTAGAATGATGAAAATGGTTCGGGAGTAAAGTCAGAATTTTCTGAATCGCAACTCAAAGCCATGTGAAGTTCTGCTGTACTCTGACCCAAGATTTGAGCGCTCACGAGATACGAACCAATAGTTTGGTTGGCTAATTCGGGAATTTCTAAACTCAACAACTCTATGGGAGAATTTGAGGGAATCGGGACTTCAGTGATTTCTACTTGTTGGGTAGTCACGAGATCGAAGTAGTCTTGCAAGCTATCAAGGGTATAGTCCCATCCATTCCGGGTATCTTGGATATATTCTTGCAAGATTCCTACAGTCGTCGGCTGTGCGGGAAGCGCTCCTACTCTATTGGGAGTGCGGTATTCTAACGCTCCAGCAATAGGTGCAAAGTGTGTGATGCGTTTCTTCTCTCCCAAAAAGCGCCGTAATTCTAAATCGGGATGCATTCCCTCTTCGAGTTTGCGGAAGATTTTTAAGAACAGGCGATTTCCATAAATGACATAAGTGTTTTGAAATTCTCCTTGGAGAATTGTGGGTTCGAGGGTTTCATCACCTCTCAACTCTGGGAGTAAATCGGTTGCTTTTGCTGCCAATTCTCCTGACATTCCTTTGAAAAAGCGATTTTGAGCGATCGCATCCACCAGGAGACAGAGAAATTTCTCATCTGCTGTTGCATCAAATAAAATTCCGTTGGCAGGAGTTTCTGAATCTACCCCTATTCTTTGAACTTCTAAACGCGCCACCACAGCTTGAGGGTTGTCTGCTAAAACTTGTCTTGCTTGCTCGTCCTCTGCATAAGCAAAGACCAAAAGGTAAGTTTCGGAGTCTCCTTGAAGGTACTCTACCCGCAACCAAACCATCTTAGCTTCAGTATCTTTGCTAGATATTGAGACAGTTTCGGTAATGTGTGTTGACTGAACGGTTAGAGCTTTGCCGTTAAACCAGTTACAAGTGTAGAGATAACCTTGCAAAACAGATTCTAAAGTGGCTTTTGCTTCTCGCTGAGTAAAGACATTCTGCCATTGACCGCTTACAACTAATGTAGTGAGGTCTGCTTGAGGTCTCGGTGGCTGAGTCAAAGTCGCTTTGGGCGATAGAGCAAACCAGTAGAATCCATAGGGGCTGAGGCTGAGGAAGTAGCAGGAATCTCCAATTGCAGGGAACTCCGTTTGACCAAAAATTTCCATTGGTACGAGTCCGTTGAATGGCGATAAGTCTAATTCGACTGTTTGCACAAATCGCGACAGATTCGCCACCACTAAAATTGTTTGCCCGTTATAATTTCGGGTAAAGGCAAGTACTTTGCGGTTCCTGGGATGCAGCAGTTCAAAGGTTCCCAAACCGAAGGCTTGGAAGCGCTTTCTGGTTGCGAGCAAGCGTTTTGTCCAATACCAAAGGGAATTGGGGTTACTTCTTTGGGCTTCAACGTTGACTGCTTCGTAATGATATTCTGATTCTACAATGACTGGTAAGTATAACTTTTGGGGGTTAGTGCGACTAAAACCAGCATTGCGATCGGAACTCCATTGCATCGGGGTACGAACACCATTGCGATCGCCTACATAAACGTTATCTCCCATGCCTATCTCATCTCCATAATAAAGCACGGGGGTTCCCGGTAGGGATAACAGCAAACTGTTCAGCAATTCTATTTGCCGACGGTCATTTCCCAGAAGGGGTGCTAATCGACGACGAATACCCAAGTTAACTCTCATCACCGGGTCTTGTGCGTAGACTCGGTACATATAATCGCGATCTTCATCCGTAACCATTTCTAAGGTCAGTTCGTCATGGTTCCGTAAGAATAACGCCCATTGACAATTATCGGGAATTAAGGGAGTCTGGTTGAGAATGTCAATAATAGGGAAGTTATCTTCCATCCGCAACGCCATAAATAAGCGAGGCATGAGAGGGAAATGAAAATTCATTTGACACTCATCCCCAGACCCGTAGTACAAAGCTGCATCTTCTGGCCATTGATTTGCTTCAGCCAAAAGCATACGATTGGGGAATTTAGCATCAATGTGCGATCGCAATTCTTTCAAAAAAGCGTGGGTTTCAAACAAGTTTTCGCAGTTTGTTCCTTCCCGTTCGTATAAGTAAGGCACTGCATCCAACCGTAACCCATCCACTCCCATTGCCAACCAAAAATCTAGGACATCAAACACCGCTTGACGCACTGCAGGATTATCGTAGTTTAAATCGGGTTGATGGGAGTAAAAGCGATGCCAGTAATACGCTTTAGCAATAGGGTCCCAAGCCCAGTTTGAAGTTTCAAAATCTTTGAAAATAATCCGCGCCTCTTGGTATTTTTCTGGGTGATCGTTCCAGACATAAAAATCTCTTTCCTGACTGCCTTTTGGGGCGCGACGTGCTCGTTGAAACCAAGGATGCTGGTCAGATGTATGGTTGACAATTAATTCAATAATGACACGAATATCTCGTGAATGAGCCGCTTCTAGGAATTCTTGAAAGTCTTCCAGCGTACCATAAATTGGGTTAACATTGGTATAATCGGCGATGTCATAACCATCATCTCTCAGTGGTGATGGGAAAAATGGCAATACCCACAGAGCAGTCACGCCTAAATCTTGCAAGTAATCCAGTTTTTCAGTTAGCCCCCGAAAGTCGCCAATTCCATCACCGTTACTGTCCGCAAAGGCACGAACAGGAACTTCATAGATAATTGCACTTTTAAACCAAAGAGGATCGTCTTTCAAAAGTAAGTTTTGCATTTTTCCTTCAACCGTTCTTGGTAAAGCACCAGTAAAAATCTTATAGGTGTAAACGCCAGCCAAAAATTTAACTTTAGCCGAAATACTTACGTTGACCATCTAACGTAAGTAAGAGCAATGTTTATTCATTTAATTTTACAAAACAACTTTTTTCTCATCTCAAGTTACGTAAGTCTTAGGATTGATGAATTTCTTAGATTAAATATCAAAAATAGTAAAACAAATTACAACAGAAAATGCATTTATATGCATTGAACATAATAAAACCAGTATGAGGAAAATATGGTTGTAACTCATCAAAAATATGCAGTGGGAGTATTTGCCGGACGTCGAGATGCAGAGCAAGCACTCAATGAATTGAAAGATTCTGGCTTTCTCATGGAAAAAGTTTCCCTAGTCGCCAAGGACGTTGAGCAAGGAGAACAGCTTGCCAATGCCCAGATGACTTCTCATATCGACGGAGAAAATGTCAATACTGCTACAGGAGTCATTGGAGACACTCTCACCGCAGCAACTTGGGGGAGTATATTGGTCGGTCTCACAAGTTTAGCACTTCCTAGTTTAGGAGCTGTGTTGGCAGCAGGTTCTTTAGGTGTAGCTTTGGCAAGCAGCATTGGGGGTGTCGCTGTAGGATCTGCTGCAAGTCATAATTTGGTGAAGGCTTTGGCAGATTTGGGAATTCCTGAAGAAAGAGCTAGAGTTTATAGCGATCGCATTCATCAAAGTGAAATTTTAGTACTATTAGAAGGCACTTCAGATGACCTGCAAAAGGCAGAGAAAATTTTGAAGAATCGCGATGTTCAATACTGGGGAGTTTATAATTCTGCCACAGCTTAGTGTTAATAGAAATTACTTTCACTTTGTTCTTAGAGGATGTTTTAAATATTTTTTACCCCACCCTAACCCTCCCCGATGTATTGG
>NZ_BAACAP010000037.1:0-5397 GCF_045865695.1 Scytonema hankhaensis NUACC26 | reverse complement strand
GCAGTAGCCCAACCCCAAACTCAAATTCACACTCATATGTGCTACTGCGAATTTGGTGACATTATTAAGGATATTGAACGGTTAGATGCTGATGTTATTTCGATTGAAAATAGTCGCAGCAACAATCAAACTCTACGAGAAATCACAGAGGGTGGCTACTCATATCAAGTTGGTAATGGAGTCTATGACATCCATAGTCCTGTTGTCCCGACAACTGAACAGATTTTACAGCAATTGCGGACTGGAATTGCAAATTTACCCGTTCAACAAATTTGGGTGAACCCAGATTGCGGTTTGAAAACCAGGCGATGGTCAGAGGTGATTCCGGCTTTAAAAAACATGGTGGAAGCGACGAAAGTCTTGCGAGAGGAAGCAAATGCAACTGTGAGATAGCAGTAAAACTAGCCCCAGAGATTAGTCTCTTGAGTGCTTTAAGACTTTTGCTCTCTTACTTATTTTTGATTTAAATAATCACTCTCATTAGTTACACGATTCATTTGTGCGTTCTTCGTTCGTGTAGCGTCTCCGATAGGAGAAGTTTTGAGCAAAAGCTTCCTGAACTTCTGACTTCTCTGTGTATTTTGGAGCGGTGCTTTTTATTTTGGAGTTGAAAAATGATGATATCAGCAGTAGAAGCGATCGCAGCAATTGATGACAAACTATCCAAACGATTTTTAGAACTCGATCCGGCAGGTTACTTCATTATCTACTTAGATCGGGAAGCAGGCTTAATTTGTGCAAAACATTTTACCAATGAAGTGAATGAGCAAGGATTAGCTGTCGATCCAGAAACCGGAAAGCCTATTCCTGCAACTGTCAAAGTGGAACGACAACCAACTGCCCTCTTTACACGAAGAACCGAAGTAAGAAATTTGCATTCAACTGTTTGAGGAAACAAAACCTTGCCCAGTGAGCCGATTGGATCATGGTGCTTACTTGGGACGTGAGTTTATGCGAGCAGAATTGGCATTAGTGACAGGACAAGACTATGTACAGGATTGATGTCTAATGCAAATGCGAAATGAATTTTGGCAAGGATACTTCGGTTACTGGCAGAACCGATTTATTCACCATAATATTTTGACCATCGGATACACCGCTTGGAATGGTTATTTGAATGCGGGAAAGGGCATGGTAGTTTGTGATGTCGTAGATGCAATCCCTACCGCCATTGATTGGAGTGTCGATACAGTAACTTTCAATCGGGCATTCATTCCTCAAGCGCAGGTAACTTTGTATCTGCAAGGGCTTGAGGTAGAGAAAGATGCCGTGACTGCACTGCTGAAAGCGCTCGCCACCTACGATCCCACCCAAGCGATGGTGATTCTAATCATTAGTAACGGTACAGTAGATATCAACCTGCTACAAAACCTAGCGATTTCTCCTGCTGAATGTTACAAACAGGTGCAACAACGTTGGGCAGAATTTCAACCGGATTTAACTGCCTAGAGGAGAGACTTATGCGTGAAGCCCCTGATACTTCGGACTGGCAGCAAGACTTTATTGCCACAAATTTGTTAGCGATTGGTTACAACGCCTGGATTGGATACTTAGGTGGCGATTCCTACGGAACGCTGCGCGAACGCGGTGCGATCGTTTGCAGCACCAACTCTCCTGTTATCGGAATTGCAGGAGAGAGCTTCAAAACCCATTTTGTGCCGCGTTCTTGTTTAGCTGCGTTCTTAAATGCCTGGTTAGCGGCTCCTGACACCGTGATTCTATGTCATCGCTTTATGAATGCTCACATCCTAGAAGCAGTGGATACTTATAATCCTGCAACTGAAGCCGTGTTATTACTGGAGTCTTTCAACCAGATGGCTTTCTTCTACCTGAAAAATTTACTCCCCACCCCACCCCAATGTTACGAACAGGTCTGCTCATTGTGGGCAGAATTTCATCCGCAATCCACTCAGTTATCGAAACAAAAACAATATGATTGATGTTCGGTTAAATCCGCCTCGTCCTCAAAGGCATGTGATTGTATTCACGGTGGCATTGCATCTAGGAGTATTACTGGCATTTGTTCCTACTAATTTTAACTGGTCAGCTGTTGGAGTTGCCCTATTTCTTCATTGGCTGACAGTGGGACTGGGGATTTCCCTTGGCTTCCATCGGCTCGCCACACACCGCAGCTTTAAAGTTCCCAAATGGCTGGAGTACTTCTTTATTTTGTGCGGCACTTTAGCAGGTCAGGGTGCCGTCAAAGGCTGGGTGGGCTATCATCGGATGCACCATTTATACGCCGATCGCCCCGACGATCCCCATGACTCCACTCAGGGGTTTTGGTGGAGTCATATTAGCTGGCTGATGCACGAGGTTCCAAATCGAACAAAACTTAGTCGCTTCACCAAAGACATTGCGGACGATCCGTTTTATCAGTTTTGCCACAAGCACTATATTGCTTTGCAAGTCGCGCTGGCGGTTTTACTATACGGACTGGGCGGAATGCCTTTTGTAGTGTGGGGAATCTTTGTTCGCTTATTTGTAGGGTTTCACAGCACTTGCTTTGTCAATAGTGCCTGTCACAAGTTTGGCTATCGTAACTATGAGGTGAGCGATCGCTCCACCAATTGCTGGTGGGTAGCATTGCTGACCTTCGGCGAAGGTTGGCATAACAATCATCATGCATTCCAATCATCAGCACGGTTTGGGTGGCGCTGGTGGGAAGTGGATATTGTTTGGCTCACCATTCGACTTTTAGAGAAAATGAGGTTAGCGAAGAACGGCAAAACGACAAACTCAACATTAAATTTAGGGAGTGGAACTCATGGTGAGACATAATACATCCTTTGAAAATACCTTTGCGGGTGGAGCAAACGGAAAATTGGGCAATATTTAAGTAGGTGAGCGGAAAAAAACACAAATATATTACCAAATGTAAAGATTCCTAAAACCCTTGCCAATGACAAAGGACTTTTGACCAATGACGCTCCTAACTAGTTCACTTTAATTGTGACGATCTACTTAACTGAAGTCTTGGTTCTGATAACTAAGACTTTTTTAGAGTATTTAGCGATAATTCATAACCAGTATGGTCAAGTTACATTCTTGACAGGTTAAGATCGTAAATAATTTGTCAATAAATAATAATGCTGAAAATTTTGCCGAAAACGAGGGTAGAAAACATCATTTTTGGGGATGCGATCGCTTAATGTCTAAATGCATCACTCATTATTGCCTGAACAAGTCAATACAAGCTTTATTTCAATACCCAACATTCAAGTTATTTTTCAGCAGAACGACTAATTGACAAAAGTCATTGCTTCCGGAATCAATTTTTGATACAGCCGCACATGGGAGAGTTCATCTCGGTTAATCATTCTAAAGATATCGGCACTCTGTGACATGAGCATCCGTGAGGATAAATTGTAGAAAAATATAAACCCGTTGTAGAAATACAATCCTTCCAACAAGTAATCTGCTAACAATGACACGAAATAATTCTCCCTTGAAGGGTAATCAACATACTTTTGGTATAGTCCAGCAATGAATTCGCATCGTTCTTTGAGAACACGATCGCTCCGCCAAAAATCAGGCTCTTGCGTACTTAGCGTGCTATTTTTATAGGAAGATTAGCTTAAAATCCTTGTCTGGATTGTATTACAGCCATTATTACCTTTATAACAGTATTCTTTTCTAAAATTGAAACTAGAAGTGTCTGTAAGCCTTGCAAATAAAGCATAATTATAAATTTTAATTAAAATTTAGCACGCTATGTACGAAAGAACCAAAAATCTACCCATCACCCCGCCCCAATGCTATGAATAGGTCTGCAAAAGATGGACAGAATTTCAGCCTCAGTCCAATCTTTCAGGAAATACAAATGCCAATCGTCTCACTTATTGATACTAGTGGTTCTTCAATATTCAAATCACATCTTTACTAGATTTTTACTCGATTAATCATCATGCTGAAATCCTATCTTTACCGAACTGGGAATCTTCCCACTGCTGTTCATCCCTTTGTCAAACAGACGGCTCTCTCCGAAGCCAAACAGAAGCCCCGGCTACTTCAAGGGAAAATTATTCGAGGTGTTCAAAATATTGCAATGTCGATGTCTAAGACGATTTCCATTGCAAGAGATCGTCTGATTCGGTTCATCCCCAGACCATTGAAGAGCAAACCGTTAGATCGACTTCACAAATGAGTTGAACTGCACAGGCAGTTGAAATTTAGTAGATCGAGGGTTCGGTGCTACAAAATTCATGTGACGAGATTCGTGCCAAAATTTTATCTACCTTAGGCGTACAGGAGCGTTCAAAACAATGTCAAATTTATTATATAGCCCACTCCCTATAGTCTTCTCCTGTACGATCGCCCTCCTATTTCTTCAACTGCTGCACAAACGCAGTATGTTCTGGTGACTTCAACCCTGCTTGCACCACCTCCAACACTCGCACCATCTGATTGTTTAACAGCGCCTCCACTGCTAACCACAAACCCGGAAACACCTGAGAACGAATAATTCCATCTGCTCCGGGAGATAGCAATCGATAGTCACCATCCATCAGGCAAAACCATTCAATTTGATTCTCGCTGCAATTTCAACAATCAATTCGGGAGAGCCTTCAATGTAACCATCGCTGCTCAAACGGGTTTGTCCGCCCGCATCCGGTTCAATAAACAGTACTGCATCTGGCTGTGGTTCGTTATCTAAATCTAGCCTCACCGTCGGTTCAACGCTTAAGTCAACGCCAGGAGTCAGTGACTGGTAGACTCCTAACCAAGTTATGACCCGACTGTGGGGTTTGCCATGCTGCTCGTGTCTTAAAGGAGATGCCACGTAAACGATTCCTTCAATCAGTTCTGCTTTCTTGATATGGGGTGCAGCCGCATAACGCCGTTCAAATTCGGGGCGAGTTAGGCGATCGCCACTTTCAAGCGGGGGTAAATGTCTCTGGAACGAATTGGATCGTGTTTGAGGTGAGTATCTAACCATTTGTCGTGGATGTCTAGCTTAATTATTATAATTTATGTAAGCAGATCGCAGTTGTGTTAATATGCAAGGGAATCTCGGTTCTGGTGGGGAGCAGCCATCAGAGGTAACGGGGAAAGTCCGGTGTAAATCCGGCGCTGTCCCGCAGCTGTAATCAAGGTCTGCCTTGTGAGTCAGAATGCCCACCGAAATTAAGTGGTAATTTTGTACATCTGCGAGGTACAGATAGGTATTTTTATGAATATTTATACAATTACTAAAGTAGGCATTTTTATAGCCCCACATATTAACTAAGGGATTTCAATGTCAACTTTATTATATTTTGTAATTGGTTTTCTTCTGGTTGTGGCGATCGCAATTGCGGCGTATCTCCTGAGTGCTCGCAAGTATCAATCCTCAGCCACAGTCGCTAATTCCTACGATCGATGGACTCTTGACGGCATCCTAGAGTTTTATTGGGG
>NZ_BAACAP010000036.1:0-5228 GCF_045865695.1 Scytonema hankhaensis NUACC26 | reverse complement strand
GTATCTGTTGCATTTGGTGCTTCTAAAGCTGTTAGGTCTTGCAGGAGAGTTGAAACTATTGTTGCTGGTTTTTTCTCATCAGAAAGTTTAAGAGCTTCATCTAAGGCGTTGTACCATAAACCAGCTTCAGCATATAAGTCTACTTTTTTGGTTCCGTCTTTTGTCACGGAAAGCTGTTTTGTCAGAGATGATGGTATTTCTACTACTCTAAATTCTGCCCTTTCTACTAAATATCCTTGCGGACACTTGATAGCTGCTTGCCAAAGATATTTTTGTCCTACAGTTAAACCGGGCTGATTCTCTGGTAAAGAGTATTTGTTAATTCCTGCCGAACTTGATAATTTTACTGGTTCTCCTATTGGTTTTGAAGGTTGATTGTTTGAATCAAATTCAAAAATTCGGAGATCTACTGGATAAGCATTAGATACAAACCAAGCAAAAGTAGGGTAACGAGAAGTTGTCTCTCCAATATGTGTTTTAGGTGCAAGTATTGTTAAAGGGATTTTATCTTCCGGACATCCCCTTCCACCTCCTGTTCTAGAATAGTCGCTTGGAGGTTTTTGACCGCGAGGGGGAATGTAACGTGCTACAGCTAAGGAAGCAGTAGTGAAATATAGACTCAAGACACAGCTAGTGACTAGCCAGGGGTTTAAAAGTTGTTTTCTCATACGTTGCGTTGTAAAGTTTTTGTTAAAAATCTCAGTTTTCTTTGGAAATATGCTTTCAACCTAAACTTCATTGTGGAAATCCAACTCCTGTTACCTGCGAGAGGCCAAGTTAACTCACATACAGTTCCTTTAGGAGTCATGCGTTCTCGATTAAAATATCCTCCTAGTAGTTTTGCTAAATTTTTACTGTCTCTAGTTCCTTTGCTTTCACAGTTGGAACGGATACCCAATCCATTATCTTTAATCTTTAGACTATACCATCCTTGTTGTTTTGTTCCTGTAGCAGACAAACGAGTGACTCCCTCAGCATGTTTTCCAATATTGCATAAAGCTTCTTCAAGAAATTGACAAAGTTCTCGCTTGCGTTCGATAGTTAAAAATTGCTCTTCAAGAGGTTCAAAGGAACGAACTTTGGCTTTAAGAGTTTGAAAGTAGGGAAAATTTCGTTCAATGGTACTGCTGTAAACTTCATAGAAAAGTTCATGAATTGGTCGCTTTAAATCTATTTTTAAGCCACTTCCCAAACGAAGGCTTTCTTTTATATTAAGAGTTTGTCGTGTTAAGTATTCACCAACATCTCTAATTTCTAAATTCAAATTTTTTATATCTGTTAGTAATTCTTCTTTGGATAGATCGCGATCTTGTACATTCCTTAACAGTACAGCTAAGGTTTGTAATGGTCCATTGTGGATTTCTGTAAATGCCATTTCAATAGTGTGTTGTCGGATCGCAATTTGAGCTTTTAGAGATTGCTCGTACTGATAGCAAGCGCTAAGAAAATCTACAAAATTTATTCCTAAAATTAATAAAATCGGTGCTACAGGTATCCACCAACCCCAAAGTAATGCATAATAACTGATTGCGATTAGACCAAGACTACTTAAACTCACAGCAAACAGGTTGCGCCATGGGGATTTGATTGTCAAACTTAGACCAATGGTAATGAAACCCCAACCCAATATCCATAAATATTCCCACTCCTCCGACCAAGTTCTTAACAGTGGTCGTCCATCCATAACAGCACTGATAATCTGACTAACAGCATGAGCGTGAAACTCGACTCCATAAATCTGTCCGTGAAGCTGCAATTCTGAAATGGCTGATGTATAAAATAAGTCAGGAGCGCTAATAGCTGTCATACCGAGCGTGACAATGCGATCGCGTATCCATTCTGGCTGAAAATTCCCCGTTTTGATATCGTTAAGCGATACCGTTCTAAATCTTTCTTTCCCATTACGAAAGTTGAGAAGAACCTTAACTCCTTCTGCATCAGTTCCCACATACCCCCCTGAGTTCGATAACAAGCGGGGAAGTTCTGTTTTACCAAACTTCATTGTCTGGCGATCGAGTTTGCCATTTTCAAGGACAATACCTTTCTGAGATAAGTAAGCTTCTGCTAAACGCAAAGGGAAAGAAAATTTATAATCATTGGGATTTTGAGGACTCAATGCGCCGAGGAGAGTGCGCCTGTATTTACCATCTTTATCTGGAATGATATCTGAAAAACCAACTTGTTCGAGAGGTAAATTCGGTATGGAGGAAAATTGATCTGGTGGTAAGACTTTTTCAATACCGATAAAACTTTTGCTTTGCTTCAAGGCTTCAACGAGTTCAACATGACCGGGTTCTACGGGTACATTTCTTGCAATATCAAGTCCAATTACTATCGGTTTGTATGTCTGCAATTTTTTAATAAGTTCAGCAATTTCCCTATCCGGTATCGGATATTTTCCTACACGTTTGATATCAGCTTCATTAATGCCAACAATCAAAATTCGTTCATCTATTGGTTCGTAGGGACGCCAACTGAGAAAGGTATCAAAGGTGACTAATTCTAAAAATTGCAGCCAACCACTGAGACGCGCTATGATGACCAACACGACGACAACTAATCCCAAGCGTCCTCCCAAACGCCAAATAGTAAATTTCTCTTTGAATAACGTCCAGATATCTTGCTGCATACTCTTAATAACCTAATCAATTAATCCTTCTTCTCTAGCCTTAATTTCAGTTTCAATTCTGATATTCTTGCCATCTTTCTTGCTATCTTCAGGATAAACACCCAAAACGTCTTGGACTTTAGTCCAGTAATTACGTACCGTGCGTTCGGCTACAACCATCCTGTCTGCGATCGCTTTATCTGTTAATCCTTCTTCAAAAGCCAACCTCAGAAGCTCTAACCACTCTGGTTTCACTTCTATTCTTTTTCCTAAATCTCGTGTATGAGTTCCTCCCTCAATAGCAAGGTGTATTCGAGTTAACATCTCCTGTTCGGAAAGCCCTTTATCAGCGACTGTAAACCCTCCTTGATGATTATCTATTTCGTGTCTGATTCGTGCTAAAGCTTTAACGTAACTGCTTTGCACCATAAGATTAAGATTGGGATAGTCGTGCATTAACTTTTGCAGGAGTTGCAAACCCGTATCAATTTGGGCTGTCATTCCCGATTTTTCTGGAATCGAAAGGTCTACAACAACAAGATCGGGTTGAGAGTTTAATAACTGGTTAACAGCATCTTGTGCTGTTTTAGCTGTGAGAAATTCAGCAGTTGGGTACTGTTGGCGCAACACGTCAAGGGTTCCACCTAAAATTAACTGGTGGTCATCAATAACAAGAAGTTTTAACTTTGCTCGCTGTGCTGAATCTTGGCTCATCATTAAATCTTTCACATTTGTTGTCATCATTTTAGTAGGTTGGGTTGAGGAACGAAACCCAACAGCGTAGGTTGGGTTGAGGAACGAAACCCAACAGCGTAGGTTGGGTTGAGGAACGAAACCCAACATTTACAAGCATTTGTTGAGATTCTCCAAGGGGAAAGCCCAACCCACAAAAGTTCTCAGCCCTTGTAGTATTGGGATAGTGGTTAGTTGTTAGTGGTCAAATCCAGTCATTAGGAGCGATGTAGCAACTAACAACTAACAACTAACCACCAACAACCTTCTTGCAATACGTGCTTCTGATTGTAATCAAGGAATAAAAACCAGTCCAGGCAGAAAACTGCACATTATCATGCCAAAAAACGTTAATTAACTTTGCAGAAATTCATTTGATATGAAGCTCTTGTGTTATGATGATGCATTGCTTGGAGGTTTGCTTATGGCGCACCAATTTGAGTCGGGATTTTTCGTAGCCAAAGCTGCATGGCACGGTTTAGGAACAGTTTTAAATAAACCACCGACTACCTCAGAAGCCATAGTCCAAGCAGGACTCAATTGGCGGGTGATGGAAGAGCCGATATATCGAACAGACGAGCAAGAACAAGCGGTTTTGCGGAAAAACCTGATACGAGATTGCGATACGGCTTCAGCCGTTAAGCCTTCGGCTTATCGCCACATTCTAGGAACAGTCAAGTATGACTACGTACCCCTGCAAAATCAGGATGCTTTCCGGTGGTTTGACCCTTTGATTGAAAAAGGGGGTGTAGAACTGGAGGCGGCTGGTAGTCTTCAGGAAGGTAAGAGAGTTTGGGTTCTGGCAAAAATCGTTTCCACTGAAGCTGCTATTGTTCCTGGGGACTGGGTGCGCCCCTACTTGTTGTTGCACAACTCTCATGATGGCTCATCAGCTGTATGGATTCAATTTACTCCCATTCGTGTCGTCTGCTGGAATACTCTCAGTGGAGCCGTCGCACATCGCTTTGGAGATTTATGGAACAAGCAAGCAATTTGTATCCCGCATACTCTCGATCTCCAGGCTCAGCTAGCTAAAGTACAGGATTTAGTTGACTTAACAAAGCGACAGTTTCATTTCAGCGTTGAAGAGTACCAAGCGATGGCAAATCAGGAACTCAACAGCGAACTATTTGCAACATACACGGGAGCGGTTTTGGGCATTCCAAGCCCTAGAATGCATTCTGATTGGAATCAACTTCTGGCTAACTTTGAGAATGGAATTGGGAATCAAGGCAAGACTCTTTGGGATGCTTACAATGCCATTACACAATGGTTAGATCGTCAAAGAGGGACATCTGATGCACAGAGATTGGAATCTACTTGGTTTGGTGCTAATGCTCAACTGCGTGTCAAAGCACATCAAGTCGCTTTAGATCTGATTCGGATTGCTAATAAAACTCATGTGTACGATGTTTTGAAAGAGAGTAGACGTGAAGCAACTTGTTGCTAGCAAAATACCCGACTTTTGCAAAGTAGCGAAGTCGGGTATCTGGGAAAAGTGAAAGACAATTCAAGGTTGTCAAAAGTCGAGTTTCTTTCATACTTATAAGCTCCAAGATATGCAAATTTATGCAAAACAAAATTTTTTTCTCAAGTTAAGAGTTTTTAATAACTCAGAAATAAATTGCTTTGATAACTCACATAATAAAAAGTATTCTATTGCTACAAAAGACCTATTTATGCTTCTTAGAATGCCGTATTAAGATGATTTATTAACACAATAGAGCATCCTCCTGTACAGAAAACTGCACATCTGTTCTCACTATTGATCTTATACCAATTCTCCAAATGATTGCTACACACGATCCCCATAAATCCCCCTTAAAAAGGGGGACTTTAAGTACTTTCCCCCCTTTTTAAGGGGGGCTAGGGGGGATCTCAATCTGTT
>NZ_BAACAP010000035.1:0-5003 GCF_045865695.1 Scytonema hankhaensis NUACC26 | reverse complement strand
GACACTAAATTAGTAGTCGTATTTCAGTGGGCATGGAATTATATCACTCGTAATCGTCGCTCTAGATTGATTACAGGTCGAGAAGCTTTTGGAGAAGCGAAAACTGTTACTAACGATTTTTCTTCGACCACTGTAAAAGTGCAAGAAGCTTACAAGGCAGGAGTCTGAAAAGATGGATACTTCATTAAAAATCTATACAAACTATTTTCATTTATAGGCTTTTTCTACTAATTTTAGTATGTCAGAAATACTCCCTTTCCACTCTAAAATTCCACTCACTTTGTAGGGTGGGCACTACCCACCAACAGTAAATGGTGGGCAGTGCCCAACGCCACTCCTAGCAGTCGCGGGGGAACCCGCGCACTTCGGGTGGCTCCCCTACGTGTTTGGGTAATCATAAGAGCACGCCCAGGGAGTAATTACTATCAGAAAGTTTTACAGAAGCTCGTTGAATATTCTGAAATCAAACTCTCTGAATTTCTCTAAACTCTAACTCGATCCCCTAAATTTATGTGACACTAAAATAACTGTCTACTATTAATTTTTTATTCCGGATAATAAAATCTTTTTTTGTAATTAGAACGCCTTTATTTATAGAGTTATTTTATGAGAAACAGTCTTATCATCTATAGCAGCGCCAGGATTTGATAGAAGATTTTTAGAAATTTTTTGGAACCTTTTTGTTGTTTTTTCGACCTTAAATGTAAAAGCAATACCTAGAAAAATTGGTAGGTTTTATGAAACGGTTACTTAAGTCTTTTGTGACAATTTCTGCACTGTCTTCCATAGTAATTGCTCCTGTTATACTCTCTGCTGGTCAAGCTTCTGCTCAACCTCAGCCCAAAAAAGGAACTGATGCTAGCTATGTTGGTGCTGGTGTTTCTGCTGGTATTACCAATGGCGGACAAGACGGTGATGCTGCTACATTCGGTGGTAATCTTACAGGTAGAGTGAAGTTAGGTGATACTCCTTTTTCTGCACGCGGTCAAGTTAACTTTAGTAGTGAGACGAGTGCTATTATTCCCCATGTTTCCGCAGACTTGGGAATTGCTAAAGGGACTAATGCTTATGTAGGTGTAGGATACCAATTTGTAGAAGCTAACGGTCAACCAACTCCAAGTGGTAACGACGACGGAGTGGCTGTGGTGGCTGGGGTGGAATCTGAGGTTGGTAAAAACTTCCTAATCTATAGCAATGCTACCGTAGGCGTTAATGCTTACGAAAATAGCCCTGCTTCTGCTATTAGCATCAACGGTGGTGTAGGCTATCAGTTTAAGTAAGGGGTTAGGGGTTAGGGATGAGGGATTAAAAGTTAGCGCCTCTTAATATTCCTAAAAAATTGGAACATAAACATAGTATAAGTAATGTTGCTGGGTTTATTAATGTGTTGCACCACTAGTAAACTCAGCTTTTTGCCGTGTTAAAATCGTACTAATCCTCTAAATCTCGCTCGGATTTTGTGGATATAAAAGCCGTAAGGGTGCATACTCATTCACACTTTGGCATATTGTGACGCATATAGGTAATCTTCTATTACTCCAATGGTTAAATCTGCTCCTTCCCCGACTACAAGCCGTAAGCCTTCCAAAGTAGAAGCCATCAAGGAACGCAGTAACTTTTTGCGCGAACCTGTGGCAACTGAAATTCTTCAGGATACAACTCACTTTAGTGAAGATGCCATACAAATTCTAAAGTTTCATGGCTCTTATCAACAAGATAATCGCGATAATCGAATCAAGGGGCAGGAAAAAGATTACCAGTTCATGCTACGGACAAGAAATCCGGGTGGGTTCGTTCCACCACAGCTTTATTTGACTTTAGATAAGCTAGCTGATGAACATGGAAATCACACCTTGCGAGCAACAACTCGTCAAGGGTTCCAGTTGCACGGTATTTTAAAGAAGAATCTCAAGGCAGCGATCGCGTCTATCATCAACAGCATGGGTTCTACACTGGGCGCTTGTGGTGACCTCAATCGTAACGTCATGGCTCCTCCAGCGCCTTTTAAGAATAAGCCCGAATACGAATATGCTTGGGAGTATGCCGATCGCATTGCTCATTTGCTAGCACCTCAAACGGGCGCTTACTACGAGATTTGGCTTGATGGCGAAATGGCTCTGAGTGCTGAAGAAAACCCAGAGGTGAAAACAGCACGTCAGAAAAATGGTACGGGAACAATCATTCACGACAAAGAAGAACCGATCTACGGCACATACTATATGCCGCGCAAGTTTAAGGTTTGTGTCACCGTTCCAGGAGATAATTCCATAGATTTGTACAGCCAAGACCTCACTTTGGTAGTGATAACTAATTCTGAAGGAGAGTTAGAAGGATTCAATATCTTTGCAGGTGGTGGTTTGGGACGGACGCATAACAAAGAAGAAACTTTTGCAAGACTGGCAGATCCTATTTGTTATGTAGACAAGGAAGATGCTTACAACATAGTCAAAGCAATTGTTGCCACTCAAAGAGATTATGGCGATCGCACTGACCGCCGCCATGCTAGGCTAAAGTACTTAATTCATGATTGGGGTGTTGATAAATTCCGGTCAATGGTTGAGAAATACTTTGGCAAACCCTTACAAGCTTTTAAACCATTGCCAGAGTTTCAGTACTACGACTTTTTGGGATGGAACGAACAAGGCGATGGTAAGCTATTCTTAGGTATTTCCATTGATAATGGTCGCATTAAAGATGAAGGAAATTTTCAACTCAAAACGGCGTTAAGAGAAATTGTCGAGCAATATAATTTGCCTATCCGCTTAACACCTCATCAAAACGTCATCTTCTACGATATCGAACCGGAAAACAAGCAAGCTATTCAAGACATTCTCAGCAGTCATGGTGTTGTCTGTGATTTAGACAAAATAGATCCAATTGTGCGTTATTCAATGGCTTGTCCGGCTTTACCAACCTGTGGTTTGGCTGTAACGGAATCGGAACGAGTCATTCCAGAAATATTGGGTAGAATTCGCGCTCTATTGGAGAAAATTGGTTTACAAAATGAACATTTTGTGGTAAGGATGACGGGATGCCCAAACGGTTGTGCTCGTCCTTACATGGCAGAACTCGGTTTTGTAGGTAGCGCCCCAGAATCTTATCAAGTTTGGTTGGGAGGTTCGCCAAATCAAACAAGGCTAGCAGTTCCTTATATGGAACGGATGCACGCCAACGATTTGGAAACCCAACTAGAACCAATTTTTGTTTACTTTAAACAACAGCGTAAAGCAGAAGAGAAGTTTGGTGATTTTTGCGATCGCGTTGGATTTGATGCCATCCGAGAGTTTGCTGCTCTATATGAGTCAGAAACGGCTGTGAAGTCAGATGAAATTCCAGACGATAGCGATGGTTTAATTGAAACAATGGCAGATTCTACAACTGCACCAATTACAGAAGAGAGCGATCGTCAAGTTGTAGCCATAGCAAATACAACCACTGCTACCAACAAAACACGCCGACGCATTACCCTTCATGAAGAAATTTACATCCAATTGAAGGAAGTCTCTCAGCGTCAAGGTAAGCCAATGACTCATCTAGTGAACGAAGCGATTTCTGAGTACTTGAAAAATCTGCCACAACAAGCAGAATAAAATAACCAACTTTCTCTTGTGGTACGGGCTTCTAGCCCGTCACTAATGTCACTTCTAGCCCGTCACTAATGTCACTAATAAAGAACGGGCGAGGACGCCCGTTCCACAAAGTCCCACAAGATGGATATATGTCTTGGACATCCCTAACCAAATAAAGTCATGAAAGCAGTCCTTATGACAGCCACCGGAAACGCCGAAGTTTTACAACTGCAACAAGTGCCAAACCCAAGCGTTCCTCTAGGCGAAACAGAACTTCTCATACGCCTACAAGCAGCTGGTATCAACCCCATTGATACAAAACTGAGGAAACGAGGTACATTCTACCCAGATAAAATGCCCGCAATTTTAGGCTGTGATGGTGCAGGTATTGTTGAAGCAGTAGGTGCGGCTGTCCAACGCTTTCGCATTGGCGATGAAGTTTTCTTCTGTAACGGCGGATTGGGCGGACACCAAGGCAATTATGCAGAATATACAACGGTTGATGAACG
This sequence comes from Scytonema hankhaensis NUACC26, assembly GCF_045865695.1. NCBI lineage: Bacteria > Bacillati > Cyanobacteriota > Cyanophyceae > Nostocales > Scytonemataceae > Scytonema > Scytonema hankhaensis. Next base: position 925 of record NZ_BAACAP010000035.1, on the reverse strand, counting down.
GTTTGTCGCCCGCAAACCAGCTTCTTTATCCTTCGTAGAAGCCGCCGCCGCACCTCTAGTTCTTATTACCGCATGGGAAGCACTGTACGAAAGGGGACGCTTGGAACCAGGGGAACGAGTGTTAATTCATGCAGGGGCTGGTGGAGTCGGGCATGTAGCCATTCAACTGGCAAAATTAAAAGGTACTAATGTTTGCACAACTGTTGGTTCTCAAGAAAAAGCTGAATTCGTCAGAAAGCTAGGTGCTGACCATGCTATCTTGTACAAGCAAACAGACTTTGTACAAGCAGTGTTAGATTGGACGGGTGGAGAAGGAGTCGATTTAGCTTTTGATACGGTAGGTGGAGAAACACTTCATAAAACTTTTCCTGCTGTACGTGTCTATGGTGATGTCGTGACCATTTTAGAACCGAATGCCGATACAGTGTGGAAAGCTGCAAGGCAACGCAATCTTCGCATAGGCTTAGAACTCATGCTGACTCCCATGCTTCAAGGTATTGTGGAAGCACAGCAACATCAGGCAGAAATTTTAGAACAGTGTGCTAAATGGATGGATGGGGGTAAGTTGAAAATCCAAGTTAGCAAGACGTTTCCTTTGGAAGAAGCAGCGAAAGCTCATCAATTGCTGGAAACTGGTTCAATGACGGGTAAAATTGTTCTACTGATTGGAGATAAGTAGTACGAAAAATAATGAAAAAGCACATCCTCTCTTGCAGGTTATAAAAGAGCGACGGGCAGGATGCCCGTACCACAAGAAAGTTATTCAATTTGTGGGGAATGGACGGGCATCCTGCCCATCCCACAAGACAGGATGCTCATTTCACAAGACAGGATGCTCATTTCACAACACAGGATGCTCATTTCACAACACAGGATGCTCATTTCACAACACAGGATGCTCATTTCACAACACAGGATGCTCATT
>NZ_BAACAP010000034.1:0-4906 GCF_045865695.1 Scytonema hankhaensis NUACC26 | reverse complement strand
GGTGCTGAAATTGTTTGTGCTGCTAAATGCTGTCTAAGGGTGTATAACAATTCTAACGTTGCTTGACGAAACGGATGGGTGACGGGTAACGCCTCTAATTCATCAATGGCTTGCCTTTGCACTGTGCCTCTTCCTAACATTCTTAACCACAGTGTTTCTTGAGTGGGTGGGAGTTGATGAATCACAACGATCGCCATCCGATAAGTTTCCGGGGTAAAGTACACTCCTGTTGTCCAATCATCAGCGCTATTTGCGCCAAATCCCCTGAGCAGGTCAAGTGAAGCTGTCGGTGTGAGTATCCAAAGTTTGGGAAGAGCTGAGTTTTGGGTAGAGGCTCTGTTGCGCTTGGCTTCACGTCGCAATTCGCCGCGAACTTGTAAAAGTTTCAGCAGACAATCACAAATTTCTTCGGCGGGTGCGGCATTGCGAAATGGTTCTAAGATAGCTGGGATAGCAGCGATTCTACCCAACAATCCTAAAGTTTCTAATTGCGTTGTATTTGGTGAAGGTGCAAAGAAAAGATCGATTTCTCTAACTTCTGAGGAGACCCGTTTTGGAGATTGTACTTCTCCATAGGGTTGAAGGAGTTTTTCAAGATAATCCTTGGCAAATTGGTCATGGAGAAAGCGGGTCATGTTGTTAGATGATAAACGTGTTTTTCCGAGTGTGAGTACAGCTTATTTCTCACTAGTAAGTTTTCAAGTTCGTGAAGAAGTCTTCATCGTAGTTAGACCCGAACTTTTTTCCTAGTTTAGGATGACTGTACGAGCACTTGAGGAAGTTATTCGTCAGATTCTATCTGGTTTTGACAACATGATTTCTCCTGAAAGTTATGAGAATTATAAATAGTTGAGTTGAGAGAAAAATCTGGCAATTATGAATGAGAGGTTGCTCTCATCGGGAAATCTGTTGATTTTCTTCACAGTTGATTAGCTGCTCAAATAACTAAAAAACCGGGGAGAGTAGAAATTAAGAACGATAAGTTCAAGATTGCTACTCCTAGTTCTAAAATTTTTATGAAAATTCTTCCTCTAATTTGCTAAGTACATCTGCTAAATCTCTTACTCCATGAAATACCCGAAGAATCTCAACAGTCGCATCTTGAATACGGTAGAAAATTAGATAACCCTTAAAATCTTTGATGCGCCATTGTCTGATTTCCCCCAATCTTGAAACCACCAATTGCGTTACTTTCCCCATCCCAGGAGTCTTTGCCAATTGAGCAAACGTCACTTCTGCAGCACTTAAGAATTTAACTACTACGTCCGCATTACCATTCACCAAGTGGAAATTAACAGTGATGAGTTTGCGATACGGCAGTATAGCCGTTAAGCTTCGCTTATCGCAACTCCTACCCAATTCCAAATACAATGACAGAATCAGTAGAATTGATAACTGGTCAGGTGGTCACTGGTTACTGGTCACTGCCAAAGCGGGCGATTAAATCCTGGCGTGATAACTGCAAGAGTAATGGTGTGAATTCTTCTGGTGGTAAAGTCAGGATTGAGTCAATAATTGTGGCAAGTTCCGCATCAAGAGTCCCAAAACGAACTTTTAGCAAGCTTTCTACTACTTGCCTTCTTTCTTCAACTCGTCCTTTAAGCTCTCCTTCTTGCTTGGCTAGTTCGCGGTCTTGCTGGTAAAGTGGTGCTAATCTCATAATCAACTCCCGGTCTTCTGGTTCTGATATTGTTTGTGCTGCTAAGTTCTGTCTGAGGGTATATAACAATTCTAACGTTGCCTGACGAAATGGATGAGTTACGGGCAATGCCTCTAATTCATTAATCGCTTGCCTTTGCACTCTGCCTCTTCCCAACATTCTCAACCATAATGTTTCTTGGGTGAGGGGAAGTTGATGAATCACAACAATCGCCATTCTATAAGTTTTGGGTGTGAAGTAGACTCCATCAATCCAATCATGGGCTGGAGTTGCACCAAATCCCATGAGTAAGTCGCGTGAAGCTGTGGGTGTGAGTACCCAAAGTTTGGGAATGGCTGAGTTGCGAGTCGAGGCGTTATTTCGTTTGGCTTCGCGTCGCAATTCGCCACGCACTTGAAAAAGTTTCAGCAGACAATCACAAATTTCTTCTGCGGGTGCGGCATTACGAAACGGTTCTATGATAGCTGGTATAGCAGCGATTCTACCCAATAGTCCTAGAGTTTCTAATTGTGTTGCATTTGGTGTGGGTGCAAACAGAAGATCGATTTCTCTGATTTCTGAGGAGACTTTTTTTGAAGGTTTGACTTCTCCATAGGGTTGTAGGAGTTTTTCGAGATAATCTTTGGCAAATTGGTCATGGAGAAATCGAGTCATATTATCAGATGATAAGTGTATTTTTCCACAGTGGGAGTGCAGGCTCATCAGTAGGAACTTGATGTTTGTGAGGCGGTCTTCGTCATCGTAGTCAGATCTGAATTTTTTCCTAGTTGAGTCAGACTGTAGAAGCACTCTTGAAAGTTATTCGTCAGATTTTATCGGATTTTGATAACAGAATTTCTTCTCAAAGTTATGAGAATTCTAAATATTTGAGTTGAGAGAAAAATCTGATAGTTATGAATGAGAGATTTCTTGAAGCAGAAAATCTATTAAATTGATGAACAGTTGAGAGATGATTTATAAATTAAATAAAAAGAAAAGTGTAGGTTGGGTTGAGGTACGAAACCCAACAATTGCATCAAATTATTGCGTGTCACTTCGTTCTACCCAACCCAAACAATACATTTGGTGATTTAAGATTGACTTTAATAAATGACTTCTGATTGACTACTCAAATAATCCAAAAAATCAGGTGGAGTGAAATCAAGAGCGAGAAGTTTGCGATACGGCAGTATAGCCGTTAAGCTTCGCTTATCGCAACTCCTACCCAATTTTAAATCCAATTATAGAATAAGTAGAATTGGTTACTGGTCAGGTGGTCACTGCTGAAGCAAGCAATTAAGTCCTGACGCGATCGCTGCACGAGTAATGATGTGGATTCTTTTGATGGTAAAGTCAAGATTGATGCCATGTTATTCTCAAGCAACTCTCGGGAATTATATATGTGTACTACCTAAAATTGATGACTTCGTTAGGTATAAACCAAAACCTCAGAGGCTGTTATGAAAATAATTCAAACTCTCGCTCGTTACTTTCCAGATAAGTGTGGAGGTATTCAAGTTAACTTAAGTGAGTTAATACCACAGTTACAATTACAGGGACTTGAAATCAAGATAGCTGCCGCCAAAGTAGGAACTCATCAAGAAGATAGCTATAAGTATGAAGGAATAGAAGTTTATCGTTATCCAGTATTTCCTAAACCAAAATCACAACCAAATCACGGACAATTTCCACATAAAGGCTTTGAGTACTTTGCTAGGTGGCTAACGAGTCAAAACGCAGATATATATCATCAGCATCATTGGGAAGTTCTTTGCGGTTTACCTCATTTGCAACTTGCAAAAAAACTAGGCATGGCAACATTAGTGACAATTCACTATCCTTTGCCTATTTGTCAGCGTATTACTTTAATGCTAAACGGACAAGAGGCTTGTGATGGAAAAATTGACGTAGCACGTTGTAGCTACTGCTGTGATAGTTTGAGCAAAAATTTACCACAACCAATGGTAAGAATTTTGAGTCAAATGCCCATGCCAGTTATTAGTCGTTTAACATTACCGGAAAGTGCATATATTCCTGCTTCATTTGATAATAAATCTCTAGGTAGTATTATTCGCCCTTTTGTAGTGCCTGGTTATGTTGCTGCTCGTCAAAATAGTCTACAAGAAATGGCAAGATATGCCGATCGCATTGTGGTTGTATGTGATTGGCTTTATCAAGCTTTATTAATCAATGGAATTCCTAAAGACAAACTTATTCTTTGTCGTTATGGAATTTCATATTTTACAGTAGAAAAATTTTATAACAATCGAGATATTTCTTCAAAAGACAATGTGAAAACCAAGCCTTTAAGAGTGGCTTTTCTTGGTCGTTGGGATGATTCCAAAGGTATTGATATATTAGTAAAAGCTGTAAAAAATTTACCTACTCACATCAAAATAGAATTAGTCATTCATGGAATAGTACAAGATGAAAAATATCGTAAAACAATCTTAAACTTAATTGCTGAAGATTCCCGAATTTGTATCGATAGACAACTTAGCAGAGAAGAATTACCAACTGTGCTTACAAACTATGATTTACTAGCTGTTCCCTCTCAATGGCTCGAAACTGGACCATTGGTGGTGCTAGAAGCTCATGCTTGTGGTGTGCCTGTCATTGGTTCTAATTTGGGTGGGATTGCCGAACTTGTCAAGCATGGTGTGGATGGATGGCTGGTTCGAGCTAACGACGTTCAGGCTTGGACTGAAGCACTTTTACAACTTTCTACAAATCAAGACTTACTAAACAAACTACGAGAAGGAATTAAGCCTGTTCGCAGTGTTAAGATGCAAGCTCAACAGGTAGCAGAAATTTATAGTAACCTAATAAGCAGTAGAATCAGTACTTCTTCACTAGGGTAGGGAAATCCGAATAAAATACAGAGGCAATCCTTACCTAAAAAGACGGAGAATCGCTGAAAATAAATTTTCAGAGTAAATTACATAACTTAGCAGACCGACAGCCATGCTGGAACAAGGTACCATAAGTATTCATACCGAGAATATTTTCCCAATAATCAAGAAATCCCTTTACTCAGACCACGAAATCTTCTTGCGGGAATTGGTTTCCAATGCTGTAGATGCCATTCAAAAGCTGAAGATGGTATCCCGTGCAGGGGAGTATTCCGGGGAGATTGGCGAACCGGAGATTCAAATTGCCGTAGACAAGGACAAAAAAACCTTATCTATCACCGATAACGGTATCGGGATGACAGCTGAGGAAGTTAAGAAGTACATTAACCAAGTTGCTTTCTCTAGTGCTGAGGAG
>NZ_BAACAP010000033.1:0-4821 GCF_045865695.1 Scytonema hankhaensis NUACC26 | reverse complement strand
AACAGTGGCGAGCGCGTCTGCTCTCAGCTTTAGGAAGCAATGGGCAAATCATCATTGATGTCATTCCTGAAGTTGAACTTATTATCGGCAAACAGCCAGTTGTGCCAGAAATTGGATCGACCGAATCTCAAAACCGTTTTAATATAGTCTTTCAAAACTTTATAAGAGTGTTCTGTAGGAAAGAGCATCCTTTGGTCATCTTTCTGGACGATTTGCAGTGGGTAGACTCGGCGACTCTCAAATTAATTCAGTTGATGATGACGGATAGCAAGTCGCAATACCTTTTTCTGATTGGAGCATATCGTGATAACGAAGTTAACCCAAATCATCCATTGATAATGACGCTTGAGGGGCTAAAAAAAGAAGGAGTAGATATCAACCAGATTACGTTAGCACCTTTAAAACAAGAGCATATTAGTCACCTGCTTACCGACACATTATACAGTGACACTAGCACGAGTTTACCCTTGGCTGAGTTGCTGTTGTGTAAAACTGGCGGTAATCCTTTCTTTGTCAATGAGTTTCTAAAAACCCTCTATGCGGAAAACCTAATTACCTTTAACCTCGTTGAGAATTTGCAACTTGAGTTTGAGATTAATAATCCACAATCCAAGTCGCTGGTTAGGTTTCACGGAGAGTTTCCGGAGGAAAAACGCAAACGCTCGCTCCAAAGTCGAAAATGGTATTGGGATTTGGCTCAAATCGAAGCAAAAGACATCACCGCCAATGTGGTGGAGTTGATGATTAGCAAGTTGAAAAAACTGCCAGATGCCACGCAGCAGGTTTTACGATTAGCAGCTTGTGTAGGCGCTGAATTTGACTTAAAAACCCTTTCAATTATCTGTGAAAAATCGCCTAGAGAAACGTTCCTAGACTTAGCAATGGCACTTGATTTAGGGTTAATTTCGCCTAGATCGGAGTTAGATGAAGAACTATTAATTCAAAATTATAAATTCCTGCACGACCGGGTACAGCAAGCTGCTTATGCCTTGGTTGAGGAGTCGCAAAACCAAGCAATTCACTTACAAATTGGTAATTTACTATTACATAATACTAAACCGGAAACATTATTAGACAAGATATTTCAAATAGCCGATCATCTGAATCTTGGTATTAAACTTGTTACTGAGCAAGAAAAACGAGATGAAATAGCCAAATTAAATTTGATGGCAGGTCAGAAAGCAAAAGCCGCTACAGCTTATGATGCTGCCAAAAGATATTTAACTACAGCAAGAGAATTGCTGCCGCTTAATAGTTGGCAACGTCAGTATGACCTGACTTTGGCTTTACATGAGTCAGCCGCAGAAGCAGCGTACCTATGCGGTCATTTTAATGAGATGGAGAAATGGACAACGGTTGTCCTGCAACAAGCAAAAACTATTCTAGACAAAGTGAAAGCTTATGAGATTAAAATTCAAACCTGCATGGCGCAAAGCCAGCCATTGAAAGCAATCAATACTGCGCTGCAAGTTTTGCAGCAACTGGGGATCGGTTTTCCTGAAACGCCCAGTCAGTCGGATGTTTACCTTGAACTAGACACGATCGCATCCCTGTTGAGTAAAAAACCGATCGGCGACTTGATCCATTTGCCAGAAATGACCGAGCCGAAGCAGTTGGCGGCTATGCGTATACTATCAAGCATAACGATTGCCGCCCAAATTGCTGCTCCAGATTTAGTGCCTCTACTTGCGTCTAAACAGGTCAACTTGTCAATCCAATATGGCAATGCTTTTGTGTCTCCCTGTGCCTATGCTACCTTTGGGTTCATTCTTTGTGGGATGGTAGGAAACATTGAGTCGGGCTACGAGTTTGGACAGCTTGCTCTAAGGCTGTTGTCACAGCCGAATACCCATGCACTCAAAGCTAGAACATTGCTGTTTGTAAATCTCTTCATCATCCATTGGAAAGAACATATTAGAGAAATATTGCAGCCATTCCTGGAAGGCTATCAAAGTGGGCTAGAAACTGGAGATTTAGAGTTTGCCGCCTATTGCGCTCAAGCTTACTGTTCTCAATCCTTTCGCGTCGGAAAGGGACTCGTGGAACTTGAACGCGAGATAAAAACATACAATGAGGCAATCCGTCAACTCAAACGGGAAGCAGTACTCACCTGGCAGCAGATATTTCAGCAATCTGTCTCAAATTTGATAGGATGCTCAATCAATCCCTATCGTCTAGTTGGCGAATTCTACAATGAGGAGAGTAGACTACCACAACACAAAGCAGTAAATGATGGAACCGCAATCTTTCTGGTACATTTCAACAAACTTTTCCTATGCTATTTATTCTCTGAGTATGCTCAGGCAGTTGAAAACTCGGCCATAGCGGAAAGTTATTTGAGCAGCGTTACACCGACACCTTTTGTTCCTTTGTACTACCTCTATGATTCTCTAGCAAGACTCGCAACATACCCCGAAAGCAGTGCTCAAGCGCAGTCGGAAATCCTCAAAAAAGTTGCCCTTAGCCAGGAGAAAATGAAGCAATGGGCACATTATGCGCCCATGAATTATTTGCATAAATATCACTTGGTGCAAGCAGAGACTGCACGAGTTTTGGATCGATTGCTTGAGGCAGAAGAATTCTACGAACAAGCAATTCAAGATGCACAAGACAATGACTATCTTCAAGAAGAAGCATTAGCTTATGAATTAGCTGCCAAATTTTACCTATCTCGTGGTAGAGGAAAGATTGCCCAAACTTACATGAAGGAAGCATATTACTGCTACGCTCGCTGGGGAGCGACTGCGAAGGTCAAAGATTTAGAAACTCGATATCCGCAGCTATTTCCTCAGTCCTCAGGCATGGCTGATACACCGAACCACACAGCTTCTGGAACCACCTCTAGTAACTCAGACATCGCTTTAGATTTAGCTACGGTGATGAAAGCATCCCAAGCGATTTCTGGTGAAATTTTTCTCGATAAGTTACTCGGTTCCTTGATGAAGATCTTAATTGAAAATGCCGGGGCGCAAACAGGCTTTCTCATTTTGGACAAAGCAGGGAAATTGGTAATTGAAGCTTCTGGCGAGGTAAATTCTGACACTGTATCTGGTAACTGTAGTATTATAAACGTGTTGCAGTCAATTCCCATTGACAACCGCGTACCTGCATCAATCATCAACTATGTCGTCCGTACAAAAGAAAGTGTGGTCTTGAATGATGCAACTCGTGAGGGTAATTTTACACTTGACCCTTGTATCAAAGAGTATCAGACAAAATCGATTTTATGTGTGCCACTTGTCAATCAAGGTCATTTGGGTGGCGTTGTCTATTTTGAGAATAATCTGATAACGAATGCCTTTACCCCCGCTAGGTTAGAAGTCTTAAAACTTTTATCATCTCAAGCAGCAATATCAATTGAAAATGCTCGTCTCTATGCCGATTTAGAATCAGCTAATACCACCTTAGAAGCAAAAGTAGAAGAGCGAACGCTGGAATTACAGGAAAAAAATCTGCATCTACAGAAAGCCGAAGATGCCGCACAATCTGCTAACCGTGCCAAGAGCGAATTCTTGGCCAACATGAACCATGAATTGAGAACTCCACTCAACGGCATTTTGGGTTATACTCAAATCCTTAAACGAGACAAAAGTTTAATCGGTCTGCAAAAAGATAAAATTAACATCATTTACCAGTGCGGTAACCACCTACTCAACCTAATTAATGACATTTTAGACCTCTCCAAAATTGAAGCCCGGAAAATGGAACTTTACTCAAGTAATTTTCGTTTTCCGAAATTTCTCAAAGAAATTACTGAAATTTGCCACATTCGGGCGAAAGAAAAAGGAATTTTCTTGATTTACGAGCCTCTCACCCCACTGCCTATAGGTGTTAAAGGCGATGAGAAGCGGTTACGACAAGTATTGATTAATTTACTCAGTAATGCAGTCAAATTTACCGAGATCGGCAGAGTAACCTTCAAAGTTGGGTATTATGACGGCAAAATGAGATTTCAGGTAGAAGATACAGGCATTGGTATAGCAAATGAGCAATTAGAAAAAATATTTTTGCCCTTCCACCAGGTAGAATACCACAGTCGTAAGATTGAAGGAACAGGATTGGGACTGACAATTAGCCGTCAATTAGTTCAGATGATGGGCGGCGAATTGAAGGTAAAGAGTACTTTAGGAAAAGGAAGCGTTTTCTTCTTTGAGTTAGATTTGCCGGAAGTTGAGCAACCGACTCATATTAACCAAGGAGAACAAGGTACAATTATTGCTTACAAAGGTGAAGGGCGCAAAGTTTTGGTCGCAGACGATAAATTGGATAATCGCTCGGTTCTAGTTGGTATGCTGCAACCTTTAGGATTTGAAATTGTGTCAGCAACGGATGGTCAGGATTGTTTAAATAAGGCGCGTGAGTTAAAACCTGATGTTATTTTGATGGACTTGAAAATGCCGATAATGAGTGGCTTAGAAGCTACCCGCCAGATTCGGCAGTTGCAACTCAATGTGGTGGTGATTGCTACCTCAAGTAGTGTTTTTGATTTCGAGCAACAAAAAAGTTTTGAGGCAGGTTGCAATGATTTTCTCCCTAAACCTATACGGTTAGAGGAGCTTTTAGAAAAGTTGCAGCTTTACCTGAAACTAGAATGGATTTATCAGGAGAGTAATGCCGCTCAAGTGACTAGCTCCCTTACAACACAGATATTGGAAACAAAACCTCTGGTTGCACCGCCACCAGAGGAAATCGCTGTCCTGTTTGAGCTAGCAGTCATTGGCGACCTTAAAGGTATTGTCAAGCGAGCTGAACACCTGGAATTGAATAAAAAATTGATACCATTTGCCTCTCATCTGCGTCAATTAGCCAAAGGTTTTAAAG
>NZ_BAACAP010000032.1:0-4754 GCF_045865695.1 Scytonema hankhaensis NUACC26 | reverse complement strand
CTCATTTCACAACACAGGATGCTCATTTCACAACACAGGATGCTCATTTCACAACACAGGATGCTCATTTCACAACAGTGGTGCGGGCATCTTGCCCGCCACTATGAATAAGGGGACTCCTACAAGATGGGAAAATTTATTTTTTGCTGTTATCTGCACCATAGCCTTATTTTTATCCCCTTTACCAGCATGGGGTTTACCCGCACAACCAGAACGCATTCCCTTAACTCTGGAACTATTACAAGAACGATTGCGTACTCCTACTGTTCGTGAAGGTAATCTCACAGTAGATTTACGGGAAATGGTCATAGATTTACGACCGGAGAATGCAAGTTTTCGAGATACTTTTTATCAAACTTTGCGGAAAGAATTGCAAAAAGCTGGCTCAAAACCTTTGGGATTGGATTTAAGTTATTCTGTCATTCAAGGAGACTTTATTGGTAGCGATTTAGGTTTGCAAACACCTCTATATGCTCGCGCTATTGCTCCTATTTTTACAGTATCCGAACAAGAACAATTAGAACATTTGCGAGCAGCTTGTTTGCGATCGCTTGCTGTGGAATTACCGAGTTCTAAAGATTGTAAATTTCTATTGGGAAATCAGTCAACGATATCGACTGCAATTAGTGTTTTTCGTGGTTCGCTAACTCTCGTTGAAACCCGCTTTAATGGAATCGTTCGATTTGCCAATACGTTTTTTCTTCAACCCGTCAATGCCCAAAGTGCTTTTTTCACGCAACCAGTTTATTGGGTAGAAACAAGATTCAGTCGTGCTGCTAGCTTTGCTAATACCAATTTTCGGAAAGAGAGTTACTTTCAAAGTAGTTTCTTTTTTGATAAGCTGAGTTTTAAGCAAAGTGTATTTCAAGAAAATGCAAACTTTCAAGACAGTACTTTTGAAGATACGGCTAATTTTACTGAAGCCAATTTTAAGCATACAGCAAAATTCAGTCGCGTGCAGTGGTTAGGTAATGCTGATTTTTTAAGCGTGCATTTTTTTGAACAAGCACAGTTTACAAAAGATATTTTTCATTGTTTCCTTTTTTTATCAGAGGCAACTTTTGAGCAATCTGTTGCCTTTCGAGAAGCACAATTTAATCAACCTGTCAACCTCCAAGGTGCAAGCATCCTTAACCAAGCAGACTTTAGCGATGCGGGATTTTCTCCAGAAGCCTATTTAAATGTATCTGGTCTTCTTTTTAATTCCAATCAAGCTAAAATTTTAGGAAATCCCGGTCAAATTGGCAAAAACATGGTGGTAAATGGTTTGCAAGGCAATCAAAGCGTTTTGCGTAATTTGGGGCAAAATTTTCGTCAGTTACAGCAAATTGCTGATGCTAATCAGTTGGAATATACAAAGCAGGAGTTGCGGCTACAAGAGTTAACCTACGATTTGTTTGGTACAAATATCAATAGTGCTTCTCAAAAACGTTTGATTCGTTTGGGGTTTTCTCCCGTTCAAGCAGATGCGATCGTTCGTCGCCGACAAGTAAAGCCGTTCCGCAATAAGAGTGAATTGCTGACTTTGGCTGATATTGACTTTGATACTTACGCTAGAGTTATCTCTCGCATTGCGATTGGTAATTCTCTTTCCGTGGGGAATAGGTTGCTATTAGCGTGGAATTGGTTGGCGTTGAGTTTATTACTGTTGCTATCTGGGTATGGTACGAATTTTTGCTTAGTTATTGGTGTAGGAACGATCGCGATCGCATACTTTGGTTTATTATTTTGGCTGGTTGATAGCGTTCGTCGTACTGGTCCAAGACCGATTTTACCCACAGCTTACGAAACATCTTGTATGTTCGTTAGTTTTAGCTTGTTAGTCATACTGGGATTACTAGCTATCTTTCGTTCATCAGAACAACCTTGGTTGACATTGGGGTGTCTGTTTGCGATTCTTATTCCTGTTCCTGGAGTCTTGCTGTTACGACTTTACCAACAAGGACGCTATCACGATCTCTTAGACGTTTCCTACTTTACAGAAGAAGGAACTTTAAGACAGCTACGCTTGCTGATTGGACGTTTGCCAGTGATTCCAAGGTATCAAATGTTTCGCGAGCGTTATTTACCAATTTTATGCGATCGCAAATGGAACTGGCTCAATTACTATGACTTCAGCCTGAACAACTTATTGAGGTTAGGATTTAATGACATTCGTTTGAGAGACGAACACCTCCCTGGCATCATTACGACATTGGCATGGTATCAATGGGTGCTTGGTATACTTTACATCACTCTTGTTTTTTGGACTCTTTCCCGCACTATTCCTGGATTGAACTTACTGATTTATCTAAAGTAAGGTTTGTTATCTAAGCTGTTTCTAATCGTAATGTTAGCGCCAAGGCAAATACATCATAGTAGAATCGACTGTACTATAAATAAGTAGAATTGACAGCTTTAAACTCCGTAATTTTTGAATAAGCTAAAATTAGATGTTGAGGTACGTGAGTGAGCCAGTTATCCAATGAGGAAATTTACGAGGAAATTGGTAAAATAGTAGCAAGTTTTGACCTGTATAAATGTGACGAATGCGCTACTGCTGTAATGCAGTGGTTAAGAGAAAATAATATTTCTGGAAAAATTATTAAAATTGAAACCCGACAAGGAGAGGATTATATAATTAACCTGAGTTCGGCGTAAGAAAAAGTCTGAAACCCAAGCCGAATAAAGATTGTAGCAACACATACCTATGAGTTTTAACTTCAATAAGCTTTGCTTATTGAAAATGAGCGGAAAAAATCATATATTTTGGGTACTCAAAAAAGTAAAATGAATTTGTGATGAATTCATTCTGCTTATGAGTAGTAAAAAAGCGTTCAAACAGGATCGAAGGTTTTTGCTCGTATTAGCTAATTGGGGTAAAAGTTCTGTGGGATGGTACTTTGGTTTTAAATTACATTTGATTATTAACGAATTGGGAGAACTCCTAACTTTTAGGATTACAAAGCGCCAATGTTGATGACCGCAAACCCGTACCAGAAATGACGCAAAATTTGTTTGGCAAATTATTTGGTGACCGAGGATATATTTCTCAAAAATTATTTGAACTTCTCTGACAACAAAATCTTCAGCTTATTACAACTCTTAAGAAAAATATGAAAAATCGTTTAATACCTATAATTGACAAAATCTTCTTAAGAAAACGTTCCCTAATAGAAACAGTTAACGACCAATTAAAAAATATATCTCAAATCCAACATACACGTCACCGCTGCGTTGGGAATTTTATGGTTAACGTTATTGCTGGTGAGTCCAGCCCTGCAGGCGGGTTTCCCGCCGTAGGGGACTGGCGAACCCGAAGGGGTTAATCGCCTATACATACCAAGATAAAAAACCTTCATTAAATTTAACAACAGCTATAGTTGAATTTACTACAAGAAGAACATCTCTTCCCTCTTGAACCTTTGGCACTTACTATTATCTAAATAATTTCAAAAAACCTCCATTTCTACAAGCGCGAGCGCTCAATTCTGATTGTGTGATTATTTCATTTTTGGTGTATAAAGTTTACTCTGTCTAATTTTCAGTTTTTTTTTACGTCGAACTCAGGTCCAGTTGAAATATTTGCCGCATCCTTACCAGTAAAAGAAAAGCCACTGATTTCCAGCCAAATAGCTCAAATGGTAAAACAAGCTGCTACTTGGTCAGAAGTTGTTCACATTACACAAAACTGCCCTCATGAATTAAAAAGCGCTGCTTGGGAAATGTTAAATCCTGAAGAAAAGTGCCGTATTCACCAACTGAAAAACCAACACTTAGAACAATTAGCACTCACACCACAAGTAGGAAACAAAGTTTACTGGATGAATTGTCCTGCCCATCTTACAAACTGGCAGCCGTTTTCAATTACGAGTATTCAAGGACAGGAAGCAATGCTAGATATTTGTGCTTATCCAGTGCCACTAGCTCAATTGCAGGTTTGTTCTACTTTTTGACCAAAAGTTGCTATAACAACTATTTTTAGCCCTGATTCTGATGTTGGCTCTGGCTTGATATCAACCCTATGAAAGTCAAACCTGTCTCATGGTATGACTGTGGGAAGTGAGCAAATTAACAATTACAGGTCACGACCGCAGAGCGATTGCAAAGGAGCGTAGTATCGATTGAGCAAATGGTTAACAAAACCTGGAATTCGGTTTGCTTCGTTCAACACTGCCCGTCGAACAATTCTTTAAATTATCAGCCATGTACATAATTTGCAAAGGGCAAGTTAAAGGCGTTACTATACTAAAGGGAATATTTTAACGCGGCCGCAGAATTCGGAACTCAAATTTTTGGAGTGGTTGCTTAAAGCGAGTTTTAGTCAAGTCAATGGCTTGTCAGACCGCAGTTAAAGCAACACAACCCATGGTACCGATCGGGAGAGAATTCAATGATTGCTCTAGCTGGGATCGCCTTCCATTGCAAAATCTATTCAAGTTCAACATCTGTTGTGTACCGGGGTATCAGGGTGCAGGATGGTCGGGCAATCATCGTCAAACTACTTAAGCAAGATTATCCCTCTCCTGAAGAACTCATTCGCTATAGGCAGGAATATGAAATTACCCGTTCCCTCAAAGAGGAAGGAGTCATCAAAGTATATAGTCAGCAAGACTATCAGCGCACGCTGGTTATTCTCTTGGAAGATTTCGGTGGAGAATCTATCGAAAGATGGATGCACAAGCAACCAAAATTTTGTCCTATACCTTTATCCAATTTCTTACGATTAGCAATCGATATCACAGAGATTTTGGGCAGAATTCATGCTGCTGGAG
>NZ_BAACAP010000031.1:0-4430 GCF_045865695.1 Scytonema hankhaensis NUACC26 | reverse complement strand
ATAGGAACACCTGTTAATTGGCTGATATATAAAGCCTTATCTGGACCAATGGCGACACCTGTGGGTACTGCTTGATATGTAATCTCCTGTGTGGGAGTAGTTATGGTTCGATCGCTCAATTCAACAAGCGTCTTTAAATTACTGCCATCAAGGTTTACACTTAATACCTCGTTTCTATTTGCATTGGCAATATAAGCAGTGTCACCCTTAATTGTAAAAGAGTAAGGATTACTACCTACAAAGCCATTAGGTAAAAGCACAGTAGGATCCTTGGCGAATTCATAGCTGGAAATATCGGCAATACTTGTCAACGTACCAGTGTTCAAGTCAACCTTATATAGCTCTCCAAAATTCTGAGAATTTAAGGGTGTATTATTGTAATTTACACCACCAGAAAGACCAATTAGAAGGTAAGCATTTCCAGCTGCATCAAATTGGATGTCCGCCGCGCCAATTCCCTGACGGCTACTGGGTGATAATGCGTAAGACGGCAAATTTGTGAGAACACGCTGTTGCTTACCGTCCTTAATTCTTGTTACAGCACCACTCGAACCAATACAAGCTTGCTGGTTCGGGAAAGTAAATGATGCACTACATAGCTGGTCTCCCCCCACACCTGCTTCTGTAACGTAGAGACTACCATCAGGACCAAAGCTAAGACCCCTGACGTTATCCAGACCGTCAGCAATGACACTAACCGTCGTAGCAGCAACTGGTTTTGTTTCAAGAACAACAGCAAAACAAAAAGTAAGAGTTGCCAAGCTAAAAGCTGATTTAGTTAGAAAAGACATAAATAGTTAGAAACCAAGAATACGTTGACTCTTGATTTGATAAATTGTGCGCTTGTGCAAAAGGCTACAAAATTTCACTCATCAATAACAATGAAAAATCTTTTGATTAGCATGACATTTCTTTTGCTATCAATTTTGTCATTATTTAGAAATAATTAATAATTTGTCTTGCTATATTAAATAGCGATTGTGTAATAAGCGATGCAGTTCGACAGGAAATAGAAGATACTTTACTGTTACCTATAGCCGAAATCAAGAAATACAAAGCTACACAACGTAATTTGGAATAATGAGTGCTAAACTTTGCTTCGATTTTAGCCTGGAGGTATTGGTTTTTGGTAAGAGCCGAAATAATGCCTTAGCCATTCCTTCAAAGCGATACTCATATCTTCGCTAGTATTGGAAGTTACAGAAATATTCAAAGTCTCTTGACTCTATTGGGCTAATGCTCTCAGTAAATGAATTTTCGCTTTAGTAAGCCGACGATAAATTGTAGGCTGACTCACATTTAACCGTTGTTTAATTTGATTCTGAGTCAGCCCTTGTTGATAGTAAAGTATAAGTATCTCCTGAGTTTGTAAATCTAAATGTTGTGACTCAAATTGTGGAAGCGCAAGGATGGATAATTAATCAAAATGGGGAAGTGACACTCACAGCTTACGCTCATACAGCGACACCTCACAAAGTAGGGAGTTCATCTAATGGAGAGTATCGTACAATCCCTAACCTGTCAGTTCGTTCATACAATGATATTATGTGCTAATTGCGCGTTCTGCACTCTGTGTAGCAGCGAAGCGATCGCCCAAATTACACCGGATGGCACTCTCCCGAATAATTCTACTGTGAAATTAGAGGGCAACACAAGAATTATTGAGGGTGGAACCCAAGTCGGAAGCAATCTTTTCCACAGTTTTTCCGAATTTTCTGTCCCTACTAACAGCATGGCTGTGTTTAACAATGCCCCAGATATTCAAAATATTATTAGTCGAGTGACAGGTCGCGATCGTTCTAATATCAATGGCATAATCAAGGCAAACGGTATTGCAAATCTGTTTTTAATTAATCCTAATGGAATTGTATTTGGACCAAATGGCAGTTTAGATATTCGCGGTTCTTTTGTTGCTACAACAGCTAACGCTTTACAATTTGGTAGTTTAGGTAGTTTCAGCGCTACAAATCCAGAAGCTCCTTCACCATTATTGACAATTAACCCTTCAGCTTTTTTATATAACCAGATCGCTACAGGAGCAATCCAAAATAACTCAGTTGCGCCTGCTGGTCTTCACTTAGCAAACTTTGAAACATATGGTTTGCGAGTACCCGATGGTAAAAGCTTATTACTAATCGGTGGTAATGTGACGATGGATGGCGGACAATTAAATGCTTATGGTGGACGAATCGAATTAGCAGGATTAGCTGCTCCGGGAAGTATAAAGATACTCATTGATGGTAACACTTTTAGTACTCAAGTACCTGAATTGTCGCGAAGTGATGTATTTTTGAATAATGGAGCAATTGCTAATGTTGCTTATGCGAATGGTGGTAGTGTTGCCATCAACGCACGCAATATAGAATTAAAAGGAAGTTTACTCAATGCTGGTATCGAGCAAAAGTTAGGTTCAGCAACTGCAAAAGCAGGAAACATTACTTTGAGCGCTACAGAAGCAATTAGGATAGAGCAAAGTCAAGTTAAAAATCAAGTTCAACCGACTGCTATTGGGAATGCTGGTGATATCAATATTACCACTGGCTTATTATCAGTTAAGGACGGAGCAAGGATTAACACGAGTTCCTTTAGTCAAGGTAATGCTGGTAATCTCAATATAGCCGCTCGCGAACAAGTCTCGTTTCTCAACGGAAGTTTTGGCTGGACGACTTTAGAACCTACAGGTGTAGGAAAAAGTGGAGATTTGCAGATTCAAGCTGATTCCGTACTAGTTGCTAATGACTCTCAATTAAAGGTAAGTACTTTAGGTAAAGGAGATTCTGGCAATTTAACAATTGATGCTCGTAATACGGTTGAATTTTATAATAATTCTTTTGCTTTCAGTCAAGTTGAAAAAGGAGAAGGTAAAGGCGGTCTCATAAAAATCAACACGGGTTCACTCATGCTGAACAATAATTCACTCCTTAGTGCTAGTACTATTGCAAAAGGAGATGCCGGTAGTGTGAAAATACAAGCTCGCGGTCTTGTATCCTTTGCGAATAATAGTAAAGCGTTTACCACAGTCCAAGAAGGTGCTGAAGGAAATGGAAATGACCTTTCAATCCAAGCTAGGTCAGTTTCAGTTACTAATGAATCATTTTTAACAGCAACCACTCTCGGACAAGGGTCTGCAGGTAATGTAGTAATTGATGCTACTGATTCTGTTCTATTTGATAATAAAAGTTATGCCTCTAGCAGCATAGGTTCAGAAGGAGGAGGCGTAGGATTTGGCAACGGAGGTACAGTAAAAATCTCTACAAATTTGCTTCAGCTTACTAACCAAGCCAGATTAATAGCAAATGGCTACGGCAAAGAAGGAAATGCAGGTAATATCATCGTTGATGCCCGCGATAGTGTCTCTTTATCAGATGAAAGTTATATACTTAGTCAGTTAGGAGGGCAAATAAAGGGTAAAGCAGGTAATATCAGCATCACCACAGGTTCACTCTCAGTTGCTAGTCGCTCCGCGCTCAACGCTGATACTTTTGGACAGGGAGACGGCGGTAAAATTAATATTCAAGCACGAAATAATGTGTCTTTTATAACTGAGGGAGGGGCATATGCGAGAGGCGAATTAGATGCAAATGGTAATGGTGGCGATATAAATATTACAGCAGATTCTTTAACTGTCAGGGATGGTTCTTTTATGGCAACAAGCACCTTGGGACAAGGAAATTCTGGCAGTGTAACTATTAACGCTACTGATGCCGTAACATTAAGTGGAGTTAACCAAAAAGGTTTTGCAGGAGGTATTTACAGCGAAGTTGCGACTATTAGACCAGATAGTAATGGAGGTAATATAAATATTACTGCCCGGTTATTGAAAGTCACTGATGGTGCTCGTTTAGCTACTAGTACAAATGGTAATGGGAATGCTGGTAGCGTCAATATTAACGCAACTGATTTTGTTTTATTTGATGGTATAGGTAGTAACAACCGCAGAAGCGGTGCCTATAGTCTTGTATTACCTCTAGGAAGAGGTGAAGCAAATGATATTAACATTAATACAGGTTCGCTTTTTTTACAAAATGGTGCAAACTTGCGTGCCGGTACAGATGGATTAGGGAATGCAGGAAAAATAAAAATTATTGCCCAAGATATGGTATCTATTGACGGAGCAAGCAGCGATGGATTGCCAAGTACGATTGAGAGTAAAGTAGCAGAAAATGCTGTGGGCAATGGAGGTAATGTTGATATTACAACTAAATCGCTTCAGGTTACCAATAGTGCCGAATTATCTAGCAGTAGTCAGGGAAATGGAGCGGCAGGCAATTTAACGGTAAATGCTAATTTAATTCGTCTTGATAACCGAGGGAAAATTTCAGCCGATACCATTGCAGGACAAGGCAATATAAATCTAAATTTAAGAGATTTATTAATAATGCGTCGTAATAGTGAAATCACTACTAAAGCTTCTGGCAACAATATTACTG
>NZ_BAACAP010000030.1:0-4364 GCF_045865695.1 Scytonema hankhaensis NUACC26 | reverse complement strand
AGGGAAAATCAGTCACAATCTTGATTAAGTGACCAGTGACCAGTGACCAGTGACCAGTGACCAGTGACCAGTGATGTCATAATCTTGATTAAAGATTTAGGTCTGTTGTCAGGGCAAGTAGAAAAAATTTGTAAAATTTTAACCATTACTGAGTGTGGATAGCTTTGATTTAGCTTAGTCTAGGTTGTGAAACAGGTTTCTTTGTTGACAACGACAACCGTCTCATACCCTTAGTCATTTTTTAACCAAAACGTAAGAATTTGAGGTAATTCCAATGGACGAACTCGTTAAAAAACTTGCCGGTCTGGGTCTTCCTGGCATAATTCTCGTGGTTCTAACAGTTTCATCAGGAGGTAGTTCTGCTGCTGTTGCTGCTGCCCTCACAGCGTGGGGAGGGCCGTTTGGTATCGTAGGCGGTATAGCCCTGCTTGGTTTGGTATCAGTTATAGGGGATACTGTAGCCGCATTTGGACTTGAAGCCCTTCTGAAGGCAATATATTCAGAACGCAGCAAAACCGAATCTGTGAGAGTTCTCCTTAAAGAAATTAAAGATCTACCCATTACAGATGAGCTAAAACTCAAACTGAAAAATCATCTTAGCCCACCAGAAAATACTTATGAAGTCCCTGACGCACCAAGGACAGTTGAAATTGTTGATGAATAATTTCTACTGTTAAATTTGGTAACATTCGATCTCGAATAGTACTAAATACAGGCGTTGCATAAATTTGTAACCTTATCCTGTGGAACACTACGCAAAAGACAGCTAAGTGTTGCTAGACGCAGATTGCGCGAATGTTAACGCACCAAATCCAATTGGAGTGAAAGAAATAATGGCCTCTGAATCCAATTTCACTGGATTAAACCCTCAAAGGCCATTCTTCATAACTATTAAGCTAAGTTTCTTAAAAAGCATTTCAATTTACTCAAATATATTATTCTTTATGCAAGAAATTGAAATTAGTTCTGCTCATTGTATTGATGATTTTTCTGCTTTAACTGAGCAGGAGAAACATAAAATATTGGTGGAGTGGAATGATACAACGGTAGATTATCTCAAACATTTGTGTATACATCAGTTATTTGAAGCACAGGTGGAAAAAACTCCAGACAATATTGCTGTTGTCTTCAACGAGCAGAAATTTACTTATCAAGAGTTGAACTACCAAGCCAACAAAATAGCACATTATCTGCAATCTTTGGGTGTAGGGACAGAAGTACTGGTAGGGATTTGCGTTGAGCGCTCAGTGGAAATGATAGCGGGTAGCTTGGGCATTCTTAAGGCGGGTGGAGCTTATGTACCGCTAGATCCAACATATCCTCAAGAACGTCTGAGCTTCATGCTGTCAGATTCACAAGTGCAAGTGCTGTTGACTCAGGAAAAGTTCGTTGCAGGGTTTACCGAAAGTGGGGTAAAGACGGTTTGCCTGGATACTGACTGGGAATTGATTAACCAGCAGAGTAAGAAGAATCCTACTAGTAGTGGCGTTGTACCAGAAAACCTGGCTTATGCGATCTATACATCAGGCTCAACCGGAACACCCAAAGGTGTACTGATTCAGCATCAAGGCGTGTGTAATCTCGCCCAGGCACAAGTGAAGCTGTTTGACGTACAGCCACACAGCCGTGTTCTCCAGTTTGCTTCTTTCAGCTTCGATGCCTCAGTTTGGGAAATTGTGATGGCTTTGTGTTCTGGAGCCAGCCTAACCCTTGGAACTCAAGATTCCCTGCGCCCAGGAGTGGATTTAATGCGACTGTTGCGCGAGCAATCAATAACTCACGTAACACTACCACCCTCAGTACTAGCAACCTTGCCACTAGAGGAATTGCCAAACTTACAAACCCTTATCGTTGCTGGAGAAGCTTGCCATTCGAAGCTGATAGCTCAATGGTCAAAAGGGCGAAGATTTTTTAACGCCTATGGACCGACAGAATCAACTGTCTGCGCCACAGTAGCAGAGTGTACCTCTGGTGACACTCAACCGACCATTGGTCGCCCGATCGCTAATACACAAATTTATATTCTGGATAATTATCTTCAACCCGTTCCTATTGGTACTCCTGGTGAATTATACATTGGTGGCGACGGCCTAGCCCGTGGCTACCTGAATCGCCCAGACCTAACTGAGGAAAAATTCATCTCCAATCCCTTTGACAATTCAAAATTCAAAACTCAAAAAAGATTATACAAAACAGGTGACTTAGCCCGCTTCTTAAGTGATGGTAATATTGAGTTTCTAGGTCGAGGAGATCGTCAAGAGAAGCTTCGCGGCTTCCGCATAGAATTAGGAGAAATTGAGACGCTTTTGAGTCAACACCTGGATGTACGTCAAGCAGTAGTTAGCGCCCATGAAAGTATCCCCGGTGATAAGCGGCTTGTCGCCTATATTGTCCTCAATCAAAAGCCGGACGCGATGCCCGCACAGAGCTGTACCTATGCTACTACCCTAAGACGCTTTCTTGAGGAAAAGCTGCCCAATTACATGGTGCCAGCAGTCTTTGTGATTCTCGACTCCTTGCCCCTTACCCCTAATGGTAAGGTGGATCGTCGGAACCTTCCAGATCCCGAGCGCTCGCGCCCCGCTCTCGAAGAAACCTTCGTTGCGCCTCGTAACCCAATTGAGGAGAAGTTGGCGGTCATCTGGGCTGAGTTACTGGGACTTGAGCAGATTGGAGTCAACGATAATTTTTTCCATCTGGGTGGTCATTCCCTAATTGCAACTCAGATCCTTTCGCGGGTGCGCGAGGTGTTCCAAGTCGAGTTATTCTTCCACCAAATCTTTGCCAACCCTACCATAGCGGGTTTAGCTCAGCAGATCGAACAGCACAGCGACCACAAGCAAAAGTGGCAACGCCCTGCTATACAACCTATTCCACGAGAAGGAATGTTGCCTGTCTCCTTTGCTCAAGAGCGAGTGTATTTCATACAGGAAGTAGCTCCTGAAAGTAGCGCCTACCAAGCTCAGGCAACTCTCCGATTCACGGGGCAGCTTGATGAGACAGTGCTACAAAAGTGCCTCAACGAAATTGTACGACGGCATGAAATTTTCCGCACGACTTTTCCGTCAGTAAATGGACGGTTGTTTCAGGTAATCCACCCAGCCCCACCAATCAGCTTTACAGTAATAGACCTCCAGACGTTTCCCGAACCCGATAAGGAAGCAGAAGTACAGCGCCTATTTGAAATAGAAGTGCAAAAGCCCTTCGACTTGAATCAACTGCCACTTGTTAGATGGATGTTGTTGAGACTGAGCAACCAAGAACATCTGTTGATCCACATCGAACATCACATGGTTCATGATGGCTGGTCTTTCAACAAAGTGTTCCTGAGTGAGTTGGTGGAACTTTATCAAGCCTTTTGTTCGGGTAATCCCTCCCCACTTCCTGAATTGCCGCTCCAGTTCGTGGACTATGCCTATTGGCAGCGAGAATGGGTCAAAAGCCAGGAAGCCCAAACCCAACTGGCCTATTGGCAGCAGCAGTTATCTGGTAGTTCACCCCTGTTAGAATTACCACTAGATCGCCCACGACCAGCAGAACAAACTTACAACGGTGCTCAAATCAGGGTAGAGTTACCCATCAACTTGTACGAATCGCTGCAAGTTCTGAGCCGTCAAGAAGGAATCACTTTATTTATGACTATGCTGGCGGCTTTTTTGGTCATGTTGCACCGATACACCGGACAGGACGATCTTTGTGTTGGAACAGCTGTTGCCAATCGACGGATGCGCGAGGTCGAAGGGTTAATTGGCATGATCGTCAATAACCTGGTTTTACGCACCGATTTGTCAGGCAATCCCACGTTTCGGGAGTTACTTGGTCGAGTGCGCTCCTGTACTCTGGAAGCCTTTGCCAACGAAGACCTACCCTTCGATAAGGTGGTGGAGGTTCTCAAGCCAGTACGGAATCTAAGTTATAATCCCCTGTTTCAAGTGATGTTCAGCTACCATGATACTCCCCTGCCGAACTTGAGGCTCTCTGGCTTGAACATCAGCCCCAATGTAGCCCTAAGCAACAAATCAACAAAGTTCGATCTCGATGTCGTTGTCATACCCAATTCCCAGCAATATGGCATGGACAAGGGAATCACCGTTATTTGGGAATATAATACTGACTTATTTGATGCAGCTACAATCCAGCAGATGGTAGATCAGTATCAAAATTTACTAGAAGGAATTGTTGTCAACCCAGAACAGCATCTTGGGGAATTGCCTCTGTTAACTCAGGCTCAACAACAGTTGCTGGCAGAATGGAATCAAACTCACAGGGATTACTCCGAGTCGGAGTGTATCCATCAGTTATTTGCGGCTCAGGTGGAGTTAACGCCTAATGCTGTAGCTGTAGAACACTCAAGTCAACAATTA
>NZ_BAACAP010000029.1:0-4314 GCF_045865695.1 Scytonema hankhaensis NUACC26 | reverse complement strand
AAAGCTTCCTAATAAACTTTACTTTTTCTCAAAGAACCTAAATGTAGCATTGCTTCAAGCTCCTCCCGACTTAAATTGACAAATTTATCAATCACTTTAATGGTCGTAGATTTTGAGAATAGTAAAATAAAACCTGTAAATAGAGGGATTTTGAACCCAAATACCCCTATAAATAGCTTGTCCTATCATCAGATTTTACTATTGAGTATTTTTCCTCACAGTTTCTACATCTAGTTCTAGGAATTCTGCAATTTGCTCAATGCTCCATCCTAACTTCATGAGTTTGGGAATCGTTTTTAACTTTATCACTAGGGCACCTGCTAGCGCACCTTCCTCAAAACCTTCTTCAAAAGCTTCTTGATAAACTTTACTTTTTCTCAAAGAACCTAAATGTAGCATTGCTTCAAGCTCATCCCGACTTAAATTGACAAATTTATCAATTACTTTAACGGTGGTAGATTGTGGGAATAATACAATAAAATCTGTAAATAGAGGGATTTTGAACCCAAATACCCCTATAAATAGCTTGTCCTGTCACCAGATTTTACTGTTGAGTATTTTTTCTTACAGTTTCTACATCTAATTCTAGGAATTCTGCAATTTGCTCAATGCTCCATCCTAACTTCATGAGTTTGGGAATCATCTTTAACTTTGTCGCTAGCATACCTTCTTCAAAAGCTTCCTAATAAACTTTACTTTTTCTCAAAGAACCTAAATGTAGCATTGCTTCAAGCTCCTCCCGACTTAAATTAACAAATTTATCAATTACCACCGCTTTAATAAATTCTAAAACCTTTTTCTCCAAAGTGGTATCGGCTAATTCTTGTTGAGCTTGACCGAGCAACTGTCTAGCAAGTTCTCCAGTTTTTTCTTGGCTTTTCTTCTCGACTATTAAGCGCATCACTCCTACAGCTAGAGGTTGGTTAGGAATTTTTGCCAATTCATCCAGATAAAAGCAACGTAAATTGGTGAGAAAGAAATTCAAGTATCCAGGGAAATTCCCTTCATTACTTTTTGTGTCATAAATGACGACAGCATACCACTCTTCATTGGAAGGTTGATATTGAGTTAGATAAAGAATAATCTTTGCAGCCAATTGGTTGTAGAAATTATCATCTTTATAAGACTGAGCCTCGATAAAGTAAATTGGTTCATCTGAATAACCTTCAGGAGTTAAAAGCAATCCATCTAAACGAAATCCTCTCTGCTTAATTTCCGGAGCACTAAATTTGTATATGCTTGGGTCTTTTCCTGGTTGACCGATGAGTTCAAAGAATAATTCAGGGATTTCTTGGAAGATTTCATAGAAAACTGGATCGGCAGTCATGCTTTTTTGAAAATGAAATTATTAATGTATGAGTATAAGATAAATATTTATTATTTAATGATAGAATTATTTACCAATAATATTAATTTTTGGCAGTATGAAAATAGCTCCTGCCCAATTCCCAATCCCTAGTCCCCAGTCACTATTTTCAATAGAGAAACTAATTCACAAAAACCTTCACCCTCGCTTGCTGAGGTTATATAGGTGGGTTGATGCTTGAGTTGATTTCTATACTCCAGCACATTCGCTACACCTACAGAAATAGGAAAATAACGCTCATCAAATAAACTTTCATCGTTGGGACTGTCCCCAACAGTAACAACTTGTTCTGAGCTGTATTCGGGAAAGTACTCTCGCAATACTTTTAACAATCCAGGTGCTTTATCTTGCTGCTTTGGCTTGATATGGCATTGCACGTTGCTGTATGTAAATCCCCAACCCATCTCCTGGCAAAGTTGGCTTAAAGTTTGCAGCTCATTTGTACTTAAGCCTTTGACATCAAAAGTCCAGTCAGTTATGCGGAAGCGATTATCTGTGGATTCTTCAAGTAGCGGGAATTGAGTTTTTAACTGGTGAAAAGCATCAGCGAGTTGTTGACGGTGGATGTAATGGTCGTCTATGGGTACTAACGGAACTGGTGTATCGCTTCCGTTTGGGAAAAACAAACCACCATTTTCTGCTATAGCACCAATAATTGGTAAATAATAAGCTAAACCACTAACCCAGCCCGCACTTCTTCCTGTAACGATCGCAACTTGAATACCAGCCGCCGCTAAATCTTGCAACCCTTGCAACAAAGTACTGGTAAACTTTCCTCCCTTGGTTAGCGTACCATCCATATCAGTAGCAACCAGGCGAATGTTGGTAAAAGCTGATGAAGCATTAGTTAGGGGGAGGAGTCTTGGCATATGCGTAAAAAAAAAGCTACAAAAAACATTAACAACACCGCAATTTAGGATAGACGATTTGGGCATCCTAAGCATAAGGAATCTATTTCTGTGTTTGTAAATCATGTCCACCCTAGTGAGTGTTGTCCAATCCGCAAAGCCAAAACCTGTAACCACAACAAAGCCCGTACCCACTAAAGCTGCTCGAGAAGTTCAAACGAATGAGACTCAAATACTCACCCCAATCTTGGGGAGCGCTTCGGTAGGGCTAGCTTTGGTTGTTGTTGCTTTGATTGTATACGGCAAAATCCAGATTAAAAAACTGGAGAAAAAAATTAAGTTTGAACAGTTCCGCACGCGAGAACTAGACAAAAAGTTTAAGCTTGCCCTAGAGACTATTCGGAAAATGGAAACCAATCCCGATTTGATTAACTCGCGGGAGTTTAACCTGGATTATTTGCGAATGCGGATGTCAGAAGAAGTGTTTCATTTTGCGATCGTTAACCAAATTAAAATCCAGATTAAAGAAAAAATTTCTCAAGCACTCCGTCCCGGACAAGCCGATCGAGGCGTTGTGGGGATAGCAAGTACCAACGGACGACAAGTTGATGAAATGTTTGATGTAGAGTATGAAACTGGCAATGCGCCAAATGTTGTCAAACGTGTCCTGTTCCGCATCCAAATCCGGCTGATGAAGTTACCAACTCAACCAACTTCTGCCACAATCAGCCAAATCATTGACTGTGTTGAAAATTTCCTCAGCCCAGTTGATGACAATGATACTTGGCAACCAACCATTCAAGGACGCATTGCTTATATGCATTGGGATCAAAAAGCGAAACCCACTCCCTTGTTAGTTTTAGAACAATCCAATGAAGGCGTGAATGTGTCTTTCCGAACAAGTCGTCAGCCCAATGCTAATACTCCAGCACAGCAACCCGGACAACCAGAACCAAGTCAGCAAAAGCCTCCGAGTTCCTCTGGAAAGAAAAAATCGGCAAACAGTCAAAAGGTTTAAAAACCTCTGTTCCCTAGTTCCCACTCCCTAATCCCTACTCCCTACTTTACCTTGAGAATCACGGGCTAAAAGACCATCTTCCATTTCTACAATCCGGTCTGCTATGTCTAAAATACGGTTGTCGTGGGTCACTAATAATATCGACGTTCCCTGTTCTTTTGCTAGGCGCTGCATCAACTCCACGACATCTCGTCCCGATTGTTTATCCAATGCTGCTGTCGGTTCGTCGGCTAACACTAGTGATGGATTATTGACCAATGCGCGGGCGATCGCAATCCTTTGTTTTTGTCCTCCAGACAAATGCTCTGGATAGTAATTAATTCGTTCCCCCAACCCAACTGCTCTCAACATTGCTTCCGATTTAGCTCCGGCGTGTTGAGGAGAAACGTGCTGATTTAACTCCACTGCCATTTGCACGTTCTGTCTTGCAGTTAAAAATTCTAGCAAATTATGAGCTTGGAAAATATAGCCAATCTTACGTCGAATATTGACTAATTTGTTTTGGGTAGCTCTAAAAAGTTCTACATCTAAAAATTTTAGACTTCCTTCTTGTACCGATCGCAAACCCCCAATCAAACTCAGTAATGTTGTTTTTCCCGAACCTGATGGTCCAGTCATAATGACAATTTCACCTGGCAAAATTTCCAGATTTATATCAAATAAAATTTGTCTTTTTAAAGAACCTCTTCCATAATAATGATTCAGATTTTTGATAGAAATTACAGATCCTGGATACATAGTTTTCTGAAGGATAAAGGATAAAGGATAAATTATGAATTTTAAATTTTTCATAATTCATAATTTATGATTCATAATTTAAAAGATGTCTGCTGGGTCGGCAGAACGTAATTTTCGGACAGCGATCGCGCCTGAAATAAAACACATCATTATTGTCAAAATCAATACCATAACTGCTCTCTCCCCACTCATAAAAACCGGAAGAAGAGTTGCAGCCCTTGCCATATCGTATAAAAATAGAGTGACAGCTATTCCAGGCAGATATCCTAAAATTGCTAAAATTAACGCTTCTTGTAAAATAACAGTTAATAAATAATTTTGTGTATAACCTATTGCTTTTAGAG
>NZ_BAACAP010000028.1:0-4241 GCF_045865695.1 Scytonema hankhaensis NUACC26 | reverse complement strand
CCGTACTACAGTTCGGTGGTGGAACCCTCGGTCACCCATGGGGTAACGCACCTGGTGCTGCTGCTAACCGTGTTGCTCTCGAAGCGTGTATCCAAGCTCGTAACGAAGGTCGCAACTTGGCTCGCGAAGGTAACGACGTTATCCGCGAAGCTGCTAAGTGGTCTCCTGAATTGGCAGCTGCTTGCGAACTGTGGAAGGAAATTAAGTTCGAGTTTGAAGCAGTTGATACCGTGTGATGATTTTGGATTTCGTATTTTGGATTTTGGATGATTCATTTAAAATCTAAAATCCAAAATCTACAATCTACAATCCAAAATCAAAAGGGCTGGGGTCAAGCATGAACATCAAGCAAATTGCGAAAGACACAGCCAAGACGCTGCAAAGCTACCTGACTTATCAGGCGTTGAGGACGGTGTTAGCTCAAATTAGCGAAACAAATCCTCCCTTGGCACTTTGGTTACAACGCTTCTCAGCAGACAAAATTCAAGATGGAGAAGCATACCTACGGGAGCTTTTCAAGGAAAAGCCAGATTTGGCTTTGCGGATCATGACTGTTAGGGAACACATAGCGGAAGAAATCACGGAATTCTTACCGGAAATGGTTCAGACTGGCATTCAGCAAGCCAATATGGAACACCGTCGCCAGCATCTCGAGCGCATCACGCAAATCAGTGATTCAACTCCCAGCCCAGAGCAAGAGAATGGTTAATACCCATAAGCAACAACTACCCATCACTATTTAAGTTATGCAAACCTTACCAAAAGAGCGTCGTTACGAGACCCTTTCTTATCTACCTCCCCTCACTGATGCTCAAATTAGCAGACAGATACAGTACATTATCGACCAGGGTTACATCCCCGCGATCGAGTTTAATGAAACATCCGAGCCAACTGTATATTACTGGACACTGTGGAAGCTACCTTTGTTTGGTGCTAGAAGCACTCAAGAAGTTTTGAGTGAAGTACAGTCTTGCCGTTCTCAGTACGGTAATTGCTTTATCCGTGTTGTTGGTTTCGACAACATCAAGCAGTGCCAAATTCTTAGCTTTATCGTTCACAAGCCCAATCAGAGCAGATACTAAGGCTACCTTGCCTAGTTGGAAATAATTGTGAAAAAGTTGTAAGTCTCTAATTTATCCCCAAATGGAAGAGGTAGAAAATTCTACCTCTGTTTTTTATTTTTTTAGTTATGAAACTTAATACCTTTTTTCACTATTTCTAACTCCTGTAATCTTCCCAGTATTGTTGTGCCAGAAAAATGGCAAAGGTGATGCGATCGCTTGTACCGAAAGAATTTAGAAAGGTGCTTGTCACTCTCCGTAGTGACCGCCTGTAACTTTACCTCGGAAAATAATGTACTGATAAATGTTGTAAAATAACATAACGGGAATTAGCGCACCAATAAATATAATCATGAATACTAATCCACTGGGGTCAGCTGCTGCTTCATAGATAGTAATCTCAGTAGGGATGATATAGGGAAAAACAACCAATGCTAACCCAAAAAACGTTAGTAAGAAAAGGAGAATTGTCCACACAAATGGTGCTCTTTCTTCTTGATTGTTCAAACTTTTTAACAAAAGCGCAATCAAGAGAACTCCAAGAATGGGAATGATAGCAAAGATATACAACAGAGGTGGGTCAAATAATTTCTCTCTAGCACTCTGATAGAATACAGGAGTTGTAATCGTAATTAAAATTGCTCCAATCAGCGTTGTCCAAGCGGCAATCTTCGCAGTTCTGTAATGATTTTCCTGCAACTCACCTTCAGTTTTCCAAACAAGATAAGTGGAGCCAATCAGAACATAACCTTGAATTAAGGTTAAAGCAACAAGCACTGACTGCCAACTCAGCCAATCCCAAGTTGTTCCAATAAAGTGTCCTGCTTCATCAACCTCAATACCTTTAAGCACTGCACCAAGAGCAAACCCTTGACCTAGGGATGCTGCAAAACTTCCTGCACCAAAAGCAAAATTCCAAAAGAATTTGCGTTGAGCTTGTTCGCGAAACTCAAAAGCGACAGCACGAAACACAAATCCAAACACCATTATAAATATTGGAATATACAGGGCATTCAAAATCGTGCCATAAGCAAGAGGAAATGCACCAAATAAACCGCCACCCATCAACACCAACCAAGTTTCGTTAGCATCCCAAACATTACTCAAGCTAGTCATCAAAATGCCACGGCGTTCTTCACTAGAAGCTGTTAGAGAGAGAATTCCTACTCCTAAGTCAAATCCATCAAGCATGACGTATAAAAAGAGAAACAGAGCAAGAATCCCAAACCAAACCTGTGGTAAAAAATATGTCAGCGTTCCCATAAATTCTCCTAAATAGTAACCGCAGCCTCTAGCGGATGCACACCGATAAAAAACAAGGAATTTCATCTGCGTCCGTCTGCGTTCATCTGCGGTTCAAAATTCCAAAATCATTGTTGTGCTTCAACAGGACGTTCATCTGGAACAAACTGTGCGGGAGTCGTATCGACTGCTGGTTGAGTTTCATCACCCGGTATGGGTAAGTCTAAACTCGGTCCCTTACGGATAATGCGACTGCCAAAATACAAAGTCGCAACGAATAAAAGGGCATAAGTTGCTGTAAATAAAGTTAAAGATGTTAGAACATTGCTAGCTGGTATATGAGAAGCAGAATCTCTCGTGCGAAGCAACCCATAGACCGACCACGGCTGTCTTCCAACACAACGCACAATCCAACCAGAGTCTACAGCAATATAGCCCAAAGGAGCAGTCAAAATCCAAGCTCGCATCAACCATTTTTGCTGAGCAATGTTGTCTTCTTTGAGCTTTCCAGTTATCCACTGCAAGACACTTAATAACATCACTCCCGCCATAAAGAAACCAATGGCAATCATGACGCGGAAAGAGTAGTAGATTAAACCAACTAGGTGAGGTCTATCTTCGGGTGTCCATTCCTTCAACCCACGAACGGGTTCGGATAGGTTTTTCTTGAATTCCAGAATGTAACCCAGTGCATTGGGAACTGAAATTTCCCAATCATTTTTTTCTGTCTTCTCGTTAGGTATTGCCACAAGACTCCAATTTGCAGGCTGTCCCGCCGGGGCTGTCTCCCATTGGGCTTCCATCGCCGCTAATTTGGAGGGTTGGAGATAGTAAACTTGCTCGGCGCTCAAATGTCCAACATAGATTTGCAATGGTGCGATCGCAATTGCTGCTGCTATAACAATTTTTAGAGACTTGGAAAAGAAAGCAGGCTGACGATTGTTGAGAATGTACCACGCACTAATACCACCAATGACAAACAGCGAAGTTTCCAGCGTCCCCAAGAACATATGGAGAACGCTCGTTGGCATTGAAGGGCTAAACATTGCCTGAAAATAATCGTCAACGACAAATTTTCCATTTACCATCCTTCCGCCTGTAGGAGATGCCATCCAGGAATTTGCCGTTAAAATCCAGAAAGTTGAGAGATTTGCGCCAGTAGCAACAAGAATGGTAGAGAGATAGTGAATTGTAGGATTCACTCGTTCCCAACCAAATACCATAATGCCCAAAAACGCAGCTTCCAGCATGAATGCCCAAGAGGCTTCAAACCCAATAACGCTACCAAAAAAATTACCCACTGCTTCAGAAAATGGTGCCCAATTTGTCCCAAACTGAAACTCCATTGGGATACCAGTTGCAACACCAATACCAAAGTTGAGAATATAGAGCTTTGACCAGAAGCGGGCGTGGTAATAGTATTCGGGATTGCGAGTTTTCAACCACACACCTTCAACAATAACTAGATAGATAGCCATGCCCGTAGTCAAGACAGGCCAGAGCATATGAAATAATGCTGTTAGCGCAAATTGCATACGCGACAATACTACAGTGTCAGATAAAAACTCCACGATCGCGCTCCTTATAAAAGTTCGACTTGTCTGTTATTAAGTGAAATTACTTAGCTTAATCTCTTTAGTTATACTTGCTTTGTTAAGGGTATCTTACCAATTACAAAATTTCTGTATTTCTTCCAATCTTTATCTTTAGCTTGAACTGAGGATGATACTGGTATTTTTAAGGTCTTTTTAAGAACAGAAAAAAATATAATTGGGTCAACCAGAGATTTCTAAGAGATAAATTATCTATCTTGTAGTGCTGGCTTCTAACCCACTACTCATGTAGAACGGGCGGGACGCCCGTACCACAAGAAGAAGTTGAATGTGTACCACAAGAAGAAGTTGAATGTGTACCACAAGAAGAAGTTGAATGTGTACC
>NZ_BAACAP010000027.1:0-4199 GCF_045865695.1 Scytonema hankhaensis NUACC26 | reverse complement strand
GCGGGTGATAGCACTGTGCGGGAACAACGGGCGGTGCTGAAACACATCGGCAGGAGGTTAAGGAGCGACTGTGTGAACTCAGTTGCCATTTGGAAGCGATTGATTTTTTTTCTCAATCGCTGTAAACAAGAGGAACAAATTAAGTACTCCAAGGAAATTGAAAGAAGTTAACTATGAATGTGCTAATTGTCTATGCTCATCACGAACCCAAGTCCTTTAATGGCGCACTGAAAGACATCGCTGTTGCGGTTTTGACCGAGGTAGGCCACCAAGTAAAAGTGTCGGATTTGTATGCCATGAATTTCAAAGCCATTGCCGACCGGGCTGACTTTAAGGAGATGCTAGAGCCCGACTATTTGAAGTACGGGATTGAGCAGCGACATGCTTACGAGAACGATGCGCTAGCTGACGATATCAAGGCTGAACAAGAAAAGCTGCGTTGGGCAGACTTGCTAATCCTCCAATTTCCAATTTATTGGTTCTCGGTGCCCGCCATTCTCAAGGGCTGGGTGGACCGGGTGTTCACGACGGGCTTTGCCTACAGCAAAGGTATGTCTTACGACACTGGCGGATTGAAAGGCAAGCGAGCAATGCTTTCGTTCACTACTGGCGATCCGTTCGATACCTATGCCCACAACGGTCGTCATGGTGATATAGACATAGTGCTCTGGCCAATTCAGAATGGTATTCTCCGCTTTGTCGGCTTCGATGTTCTACCTCCATTTATTGCTTGGTCTGCTGCCAGAGGGGGTCAAGAGATTCGTGAGCGCCACTTGGTTGACTATCGTGGCAGACTTCTTGCCCTAGAGAGGACGGAGCCGCTATTTTTTCATTTAGCAGAGGATTACAACGAGTCGTGGCGGCTTCGACCAGGCATTGAAGCACGTACACCGGGGCAGAGAACGATGGCCCGAGATGAGTGTGTAAGCTTACGGAATGCTCAAGTCTTGCAACTAGGAAGTTCGCTTCTTGCAGAATAGCAGTATCCGCGCAACTCTCGATTTAGCCCAATCCCTTCAAACCTTTGTTCCGGCTCCTGTGTCCACGAGTACTTGTCGATCTCCAGTGTCGATCAAGAAAGCATTAATCGATGCCTCGACAGGATTAGTCAGAAAGTTTTTCTGAAGCAGGCGATCGGTTTCTGTTGGGTTCGTATTCGACAGCAGCGTATGTAGATCCTGGGGGAGTGTGCCGTCGCTCAGGACTGTAATTGTGAAATCACCTAACTTGAATGGATAGTCCTAGATGTAATTTGTGCCTTGGTTTCTATTTATGGGTAGTGTTCTAGATTAGTGGTTAAGACTCCTGAAACGTTCAACATCTAAACCCTTCAGGCAAAGAGCAATAAATCTAGAACACCACCGTTCTATCTGAAGTATATTGAGTTCCAATGCTTGACTGCTTTCAGATTCTTACGACGATTTGTCAGATTCTTCTGGTGAAGAGCAAGCCCCCCAGATTTCTCATCAGCATAAGCCATTTTAGGAGCTAGAGACCTTGAACAAAAGAGCGTTCTAGACAATCTGGCTTGCATGACAGACTGTTTTTTTGAAGATTTATTCTATAAGCCTTGCTTCACAGGCTTTACAAGCTATTTTAGGGAAGCGTAGTGAGAAATCCGGGATTAATGAAACTGCGATCGTAGATATTCCTGAAGCTGACGATCGAGATGTAGAAGATGCTATCCTCGCTGCTCGTCGCACTTTTGATGACGGCTATTGAGCAAAAATGACCGAACATGAGCGACAGCATTAAGAAAACTATTTTTCAGGGGGAACTATCGATGAAACTTACTGACACTAAAATTCCCATAACAAATGACATCGATTTCAGCCAAAGGCAAATTACGACAAATATTAAACCCAAACAGAAAAAACTTACTACTCATTGGTTACTTGACGAAAACTCCAAGCTTTTTAGCCAGTGAGTTCTGGAAGATTAATTGAAAGCAAATTTCAACAATAAATACTGAGAGAAATAGCTTTATGAACATTGCAATTATTGGAGGTGGAATTGGCGGTTTGGCAACCGCGAATGCACTACTCACGAAGGGATTTAAAGTACAAGTCTACGAGCGAGCCAAAGTTTTGCGACCGATTGGTGCGGGTCTAAGCTTAACCCCAAACGGTTTGAATAGCCTCAATGCGGTTCAACCAGGGATAGCCCAGACATTAATAAAAGCAGGCAGTCCAATCCATACTTTAATCTTGAAACGCATCACTGGAGAGACGATTGCGTCAAAGTCAATGGAAATAATGCAGAGATATGGACAGCCCATGTTAATGATTCAGTGGTCAAAACTGCAAGCCGTTCTGGCATCGGTACTACCGCCCGAAATCATTCATCTTCAGCATCGCTGTGTAGGCTTTGAGGAGCAAGACGACAGTGTTAAGGTCTATTTTCCAGATGGAAAAACAGTCCAAGCAGACTTGCTGATTGGCGCAGATGGCATTAATTCTGTTGTCAGGCAGGGAATAATAGGAGATGGGTTTCCTAACTATGCAGGGCGAATGTCTTGGCGGGCGCTCGTTCGATATTCTCACGAGCAATTGTCTCCCAACGCAACAACTGTAATAACGTCATCCAATGGTCAAAATTCCATGCTGATGGATGTGGGGGATGGTTATACCTTTTGGGGTACAAGTGCATTATCGGCAGACGATTATGTCAATCGACGGGCAACCGATGCTAAGACTCACGTTTTGAAGATATTTGCAGGGTGGGCAGAGCCTGTAGGGGCGATAATCGCAGCCACACCCGCAGCAGATATTGTAGAGCGCCCTATTTGCGATCGCCCGCCCTTAGATCGTTGGAGTAAGGGTAGAGTGACGCTCTTGGGAGATGCGGCTCATCCTGTCGTCCCCTCTCTAGGACAAGGTGCAAATATGGCGTTTGAGGACGCTTACGAACTAGCGGAGTGTCTTGCCGTCGCTCCGAATATAGAGGCGGCACTTAATGCTTATGAAAACAGTCGCATTCCTCGTACAGCAATTATTTACGATCGCAGTGCTACTCAGGGTTATAAAGCTTATCAACCCGATAGTGAAAACACATTCACTGAAATGATGAAACCATCTTTTAGGAGTCAGGATGACTTTGAAGCATGGCTTTATCGCTATAATCCAATCGCTCAAAAGCGAAAAGTTTATTAAGCGTCTTTAATATTAGATTAAGGAGAACTAACAATGAGCGATCGCATTTCTGCCGAGCTCGGCGACGAGATTTCGGGGGCCACCTGGAATTTTGCCTACTGATACGACAACTTAGCAAAACTATTGTGGTCAGTAGATCTACATTGCGATCGCAGATATTGCTCTACAAGTCGGCTTCGCCAGTCAAAGCCATCTATTTCAGCAGTTTAAGCGCCTGACTGGAATGACCCCAAAACAGATTCGCTAACTCTATTACGCACGGGCAAAGGAGACAAAGATGAGGATCGAAGCAACCAGAGGAAAGCAGGGAATTGGAATGGAAGTGAAAGACGCGACTGACGTGGAGGCTGCCCAGTGGGGTAAGTATCGGTGGTGGCGGTATGTTCTGGGACTAATGGTCATACTCTTTTCGTGGCTGGTAGTCGGCAGCGTCGGTAACGCGATGGAACAAACACTCGAACAGAATAAAACATTCATCCGCAATCACTTTGAGGAGTTTGTGAACCGCAAAAATTCTGCCATTGCCTACCAAAACTTCGCACCTAACTTTATAGATCGTGAAGAACCTTTTGTAGGATTGGTGAGTCCCGAACTGGTTAAGCAGACGATGGAGAAGGCATACGTAAAGTATCCCGATTTGCACGTTACAGTTGAGGACGCGATCGCTGAGGGTGACAAGGTTATGGTGCGGTGTCTGTGGCGCGGAACCGATGCATCTACGGGAAAGAAGATGGAGTTTAAGGGCTTTGTGCTTTGGAGATTAGCAGATGGCAAACTTGCTGAACGTTGGGCGACGGTTACACCGCCACTTCGATAATCATCCGGCGTGACTTACTACAAGTTGAGTCATCAAGGCATCGCTTTTTTAGTCAATATTGATTGAAACAGGAGAAACAGAATGATACTGCAAGATAAAGTGGCGTTAGTGACTGGTGGCACAACGGGTATTGGCAGAGCAACAGCGATCGCCTTCGGTGCTGCTGGAGCAAAGGTAGTATTCTCAGGCAGACGCGACGCAGAAGGTGAAAAAACCGCCAAACTGATTCG
>NZ_BAACAP010000026.1:0-4108 GCF_045865695.1 Scytonema hankhaensis NUACC26 | reverse complement strand
GCCGCCGCTAACAAAGGGGCGACATCGACATAGCTGTGAATATCGTAAGGCCAGCCGTGCAGGAGAATTACCGGACGACCATTTACCGGACCAGCTTCAGCGTATCCAACATTTAGGACACCAGCATCGATCTGTTTCAGTGAGGTGAATGATGTGTTCGTTCCTGGCTTAATCGTGGGCAGATCTGCCGATTTTGGCTTACTGGCTTGTGTGGCTGTAGAATTCATCTTGCCGAGATGGGCGGCAGCAATGGTCATGGCTGCAGTACTCAAAAAGCGGCGGCGAAGATGGTTGATTTTTGCGGACATTTGTTAACCTCCTTCGTTCGATCGTCAACTTCTTCTCTCACTTGAATGAAGTACAGATTTATCAGCGTGCATCTGCGTTCATCTGCGGTTCCATAACTTTTTTTGTATTGCACAAAGTGAACGGCACACAGCCTGCTTGAAACATGAGAGATCGCATTTAGGGCGCTTCAAATCTATGCCATACCACCATCGACAAACAGCTCAACGCCATTTACAAAGCTGCTGTCGTCTGAAGCGAGAAAGACAATCATTGTAGCAAGAATCCGTCACAGGTCACGTATCCGCCTTGTGTAGGATGTGCCGTAGGAAGGAGACCGGAAGAGAAGAACAGGATCGTCAGTCGGTGCAATCCCGTCTGCCATGACCAGAGGATCGTAGTTGATCTTATAACTGCCAGCTAAATCGGATGGCATTGCCGATGTCAGTGTTAGGGTGCCAGCCTTCAGTTCTCGACGGTTCCCCGGCCACAGAAGCGTCGGATTGGTTTCAGGGTCACCAGGCTCGCCGATCGTCACGATCATATCCCAGTTCACTGGACCCTTGCTCATACGCTCCATTAGTACCTGCTCGAGAAAGTTACGCGGCATTGATGACAACTGTGCATCCGAGAGCTGCTTCTCGCCATCTTGGGGAACAAAACGGAATTTGACGATTGTCGTCTTGTCTGTAGCATTGATGAACTTGAAGGCGTGGATGCCGTAAAATGCACAATCGGCGTAGCTTGGCGGTGGATTGTACTCCTCCAAGAATTTTGTTTGCAGCACGTTGTCCGGGTGAGAAGACTCGAAGTTCTTGAACTTCGCCATGTCCGGTTTTCCTGTAGCGGGATCGATCGCCAGTGCGATGAACTTGTCCAGAAACGTTTGCGGTACGGCAGCAAAGAACATCGGTGTACTGAGCATAGTCATGTGATGTAGGCTGCCACCTGGCAGCCTGAATTCGAGCGCCATACCGCGCGGGCTTTTCTCAGCGTCTGACGCCATTGGGTCACCACCAGCTATGGAGAAGCGTGCGACGACGTCGAGTTCTTCTCCAGAGAACAGCGCAGATCTCGAGATTTTTCTGAGTTCTGGATTACCGACGAAGGTGCCTAAAGCACCCACACCTTTTGTGTGATTTCGTCGTTGACCACGGTGTAAACCGTAAGCATCCTGAAGCGCGTCCACGGTCTCTTGTACGGTAGCTTCGGTCTGCTTTTCCGAGGATTTTAATTGGCGAACAGACATAGCGATGGCGGCGGCAGCGGTTGCAGTTGCCGATGCCACGACTGGCGCGACGAAACCCGTAGCGGTAAGCCGACTGAATGATATAAGGAAGTCTCTCCTGCTACGAACCTTTTTATCTGGCATTTACTTTTCTATGCTCCTAACAGCTTGACATTAGAACAAATGCAGCTCCTTATCGGGCTGCCGCGATCGCTTTTCTTAAACGAGTGTTTTATACTCCGGCTTGTAAACGTGCTGACGAATGAATGCTTCTATGTCAGCAGGGCGATCGACCCGTGCCAACCCACTATCAAACACCAGCTTTGCGACACGGATAGCTGTCTTAATCTCTGTTTCAAGGATGTTCGACTGCAACGGATAAATGAGTCCTTGTTTTAGCATATCCACTGGCACCTGGTCGGCTACTGCTGCTGCTGCCTCAATGAACATTTCGTCGGGGACACGCTTAGCCTGCGTAGCGTAAATGGCCAATCCAATCGCTGGGAAAATGTAGAAATTATTAGCTTGTCCTGGCAGAAAGGTCTGACCGTTGAAGTTAACTGGTGGGAACTGAACTCCGGCCGCATAGATTGCCTTGCCCTTTGACCAAGTGTACGCCTGTTCGGCTGTACATTCCGCATGTTCAGTTGGGTTCGACAGCGCTAGGATTATAGGGCGTTCATTAAGCTGCGACATAGTCTCGACAACCTGTTGAGTGAAGGCACCGCCAACCGTACTGACGCCGATAATTGTCGTTGGCTTGATGCTCTCGATCGCAGCAACAAAGTTTTTGGTCGGTGGGTGCGGATGGGCATAAGGCTTCTGAAAATCTACCAGATCCGTGCGAGTCGGTTCAAGCAGTCCGTTAATGTCGAACATATGCACCCGTGACTGAGCATCCTCGAGGGTCATACCTTGTGCAACCAGCGCCGTACAAAGCAGATTAGCCAGACCGATGGCCGCCGAACCAGCGCCCAGGAACAAATACTTCTCATCCTTTAACTGCGTGCCTTTCAGCTTGACCGCGTTGAGCATGCCAGCTAGGGTGATGCCTGCGGTACCCTGCACATCGTCGTTATAGCAAGATACTTTGTCTCGATAGCGTTCCAGCAGATGCACCGCATCGACACCCGTCCAATCCTCAAAATGGGTACAGCAAAGGGGAAAAACTTCTTGTACTGCGTCAACAAATTCATCAACAAAGGTGTAAAGTTCTTCTGTCGATGGGCGCGTTTTGCGTAGACCCAAGTATAGTGGATCGTTCAGGTATTGCTCGTTATTGGTTCCGGCATCAAGGTAGATGGGCAACAGTCCTTCGGGTGGAACTCCTGCTGTCGCTGTATAAAGTTGGAGTTTGCCGATCGGAATGCCCATGCCGTTAGCACCGAGATCTCCCAATCCGAGAATGCGTCCTCCGTTGGTGACACAAATAACTCTCACATCCTTTACAGGCCAGTTGCGGAGAATTTCTTTCACCTGCCCCCGGCGCTCGATTGACAAATACATCCCCCTGGGTCCTCGGAAGATATATCCAAACTTGAGACAGGCTTCCCCAATTGTCGGATCGTAGACAATAGGCAGAAACCGCACTGGATCTGACGCGATCGTCCGGTAAAATAGGGTTTCGTTGTGGTCGAGCAAATTCATCAGGTAGATGTAGCGCTCGAGATCGGTGTTCTTGTGTCCCAACTGCTGCATAACGCGGCGCAATTGTAAATCTTCCGATTCGGTCACGTCGGGTACTAGCCCCACTAGCCCTAACTTCTGCCGTTCAGTTTCCGTATAGGCAGTAGACTTATTGAGCGATGGGTCATGGAGAAGTTCTATACTGCGCTTGCCGTTCAGATTGGTTTTGGTAGTCATGACTCTTACGTCCTCATGCATTGTTTGTTTTTCTTGTCAAGATGTAGGTTATACTGTACACGGGCATAAACTGCACTTTGCACTGAGTTATAATACATAGCCCTATCGTGGAGAAAAACTCTAGTAAATCAATCGCCCTCTCTCCTCTTACCTCTGCGTACTCTGCGTCTGGTGCGGTTAAATAAATTATTTTTGAACCGCAGAGTACGCAGAGTACGCAGAGAGAGAAGATGAGGAATTGTCACCTGAATCAAAATTTTATGGTCACCTTGACACGTTACAGGGACTCAATTACTGCTTCGCAACGTAAGGATGAACCATCTTCGCGGGATCGACCACCCGGTCAAACTCCTCGGCGGAAATATACCCTAGCTTCAGAGCAGCTTCCTTAAGTGTCAGATCGCGATCGAGGGCATAGTGCGCCACTTGTGAGGCTTTGTCGTAACCAACGATCGGACTGAGGGCAGTTACCAACATTAGCGATCGCTCGACAAAGGCATTAATCTGTTTCTGGTTGGGTTGCATTCCTACCACCAAAAAGCGACTAAAGTTGTGGCATCCATCAGTTACGATCCGAATCGAGTGGATAATGTTGTGAATAATCAGCGGCTTATAAACATTCATCTCCAGATAGCCACTCCCCCCGCCAAACGTTACCGCTACATCATTTGCCATCACTTGCACTGCAATCATTGCTAGGGCTTCACACTGGGTAGGATTCACCTTTCCCGG
>NZ_BAACAP010000025.1:0-4099 GCF_045865695.1 Scytonema hankhaensis NUACC26 | reverse complement strand
TGTCTATAGCACAAAAGAACTACGAAAATCTGATCGCTAGAATGCAGGAAATCCAAGTTGCTGAGAAGCAAACTGTTGGGAATGCCGAGGTTATTCAACCCGCCGAAATTCCCAGCAAACCAATTCTCTCCAAAGTCACACTGCTTCTCATAGGAGGTGGTTTATTTGGCGGTTTGCTGTTTGGTATTGCCGCTGTATTCTTTGTCGATCTGATTGATAGTTCCTTGAAGACAGTCAGAGAAGCCGAGACATTTTTTGGCTATACTTTGTTGGGGTTGATTCCTAAATTTGAATCGAATGCTGCCTCGAGCGATGAGGTGATGCGTGAAGGAATCTCTCCTCGAGTCATTGTGGCAACCTCTCCTCGCACTATGGTTCATGAAGCTTATCAAATGCTCCAGGCCAACCTAAAATTTATTAGCCATAAAAAGCTTCGCACCATTGTGGTCACAAGTTCTGTAGCAGGAGAAGGCAAGTCAGAAATTTCTGCCAATTTAGCGGCAGTATTAGCTCAACCAGGACGAAAAGTTCTACTAATTGATGCAGATATGCGTCACGCATCCCAGCATCATTTATGGGGTCTGCTCAACTCAGTGGGTTTAAGTAACCTTATTGTTGGTCAGGATGATTTTTCCGAAATAGTGCAACCAATCACAAAGCACTTATCTATCCTCACAGCTGGGGTTCCACCGCCAAACCCCCTTGCTCTAATTGACTCTGAGCGCATGGTTTCCCTAATTCAAACATTTTCCGAAAAATATGACTACATTGTGATAGATACCCCTCCTCTTGTTGGAATAGCTGATGCAGCAGTTTTAGGGAAAATGACGGATGGAGTTTTGCTAGTCGTCAGACCTAATGTTGCGGATTCAGCGAGTGCTGCTGTAGCTAAGACTTTGTTAAAACGTTCAGAAGCTAATGTCTTGGGAATCATTGCCAACGCCGTGAACGTGAAGCATGAACCCGACAGTTATTTCCATTACTCCAACCTACGGCAAGGCATTGTAGAAACTGAAGTGAAGCAGGATTCACGGGATATAAGCAGAACTAATAGGTAACAGGTAAGTATGACTGCAAACAACATTGATTCAAAACCCCTCTCTCATGAATCTGTTATATTTCGGGAGCGATCGCATTGCATCAGTTGTGGTTCCTCCAAATTGTACCCTCTTTGGCAGGGGCAATTTAATGAAGAACCCATCCGCTCTTTCATTCAGAGATGTCACTATAGTAAGGATGTGCTTGGGCTGATAGGAAAGGAAACCTTTTCCTTAGTACGTTGTGAAACATGTGGCATGACTTTCCATCAGCGCATTCTCTCACCCCAAGGGTTAAACTTGCTATACAGTCAGTGGATTGATGATGCCCAAATCAAACACATGGAGGTGGAGTATAGAACAGGTAGTCCTCAAGAGATTAAGTTTGAACGTGGAAGACAATGTACAAGGCATCTTTTGCGACTGCAAACGCTTCTTAAGCGGAGTTTAGAAGAGCCATTTCGCATTCTAGACTATGGTTGTGGTGATGGATACTTCTTAGCTCTAGCCAAACTTTTTAGTTTTGACACCTATGGAATTGACTTCAGCAGCGTTCGCATCGAACAATCTGCAAAACTGGGCATCACTATTTTTGAGAACTTAGAATCCTTGAAATCTAGTCAGTTTGGTAGGATGCATGTTGCCACACTTTTTCAAGTTTTAGAGCACCTAGAAGAGCCATTAGAGCTCCTGCACAAAATTGCAAACATCATGGAGGATGGGGGAATTTTAATCATTGAAGTTCCCAATTGCCAAGGGATTACTCAGCCTTATAATTTTTCAGAGTTTCACGCTGTTCACCCACTCGAACATATTAATACCTTTACTCCTACCACCTTAAAGAGGATGTGCGTACAAGCTGGGTTTA
Source organism: Scytonema hankhaensis NUACC26 (assembly GCF_045865695.1). NCBI lineage: Bacteria > Bacillati > Cyanobacteriota > Cyanophyceae > Nostocales > Scytonemataceae > Scytonema > Scytonema hankhaensis. Next base: position 2,194 of record NZ_BAACAP010000025.1, on the reverse strand, counting down.
TTCCTATCAAACGTATCGCGGCTCATGGAACAACCAGTTTTGTAGATGTTCTGCGAACAGAAGTGAGTCGTTTTATACAGCCAAATCAAACCTCTCAATATTTTAGACTTCATCGGGGAGGGAGAAAAAATGTTTAAGCCACTTCGCATCCTTTACGCTGTTGGTTCTGAAGATGCGATCGAGGCTTATCATTATTGGCGTCAGGGTGAGGATGCTACTTCGCAATTCAAAATGAGCTGTAGAACTGGGTATGAAATTAGCAAACTATACAGATACTAGTGGAACAAAATCCATTAGAATAAAAACGTCTCCAGGAATTGCAGATTGGTTTTTTGCCATCTTAGGAATTCTTTGCTTATCATCGATACTTTTTGCATTGACTCGCGCTGGCTTACTTCCACAACCCGTTTTTGTACTCCTCAAATATTTTGTTTGGGGAATGTCAACTATTCTCGTTTGCATCTTTTGGAAAAGCACGATAATTACAATAAGTCGAAATATAACACTCTTTTTATTAGTAGCATTGTCCCTGATGTCATTTTTCTGGTCGGAGTCTCCGGATTATACATTATCCACTGACTTGGAAGTTTTAATATTAACCTTTTTTGGTTTATACATTGCTAAGCGATTTAGCTTGAAAGAGCAGGTAAGACTTCTTGCCTTTACTTTATTGATAGTAGCTTTTTTTAGTGTCATTTTTGTTATTGTATTTCCTGCTGTTGGTATACATGGAGCAAATGAAGAGTACTCAGGGGCATGGAGAGGAGTCTACGCGCACAAAAATGCTTTAGGCAGCGCGATGGTTTTGGGCGCATTAACATTTTTTGCGTTGCCTAAAGAAAATCATTATTTATACAAGTGGTTTGGTTTGAGCTTTTCACTCTTCTTGATTGTGCTTTCATCTTCAAAAACCTCTCTTGTTATCTTTTTTCTGCTTATATTTATAATGATGTTTTATCAAAGATTTCGATGGCAGGGTAAGTTAAGCATAATTTTCATAGACATTGGAATCCTAATTCTAGGATGTGTCTCTCTAGTAGTTTCTAGTTATTGGATAGAACTCATAACTGGTTTAGGAAGAGACCCAACTTTAACTGGAAGGACACTCTTATGGAGTTATGGATTATCTAGATTAGTGGAAAGACCATTGTTAGGTTATGGATTTGGTGCATTTTTCGCACCTAATAGTAATTATGCGATCGAAGCAAGTTATGCAGTGGGAACTGGCTGGGTTGCACCTAATGTTCATAATGGTTTCCTAGATATATCACTCGATCTTGGCTTGATTGGTTTACTACTTTTTTTAATTATTTATTTCACAACTTTTATTCGAGCTTTAAAAATAGCTTATGCAACTAATAATCCAGAAAATATATGGCCCTTAGCTTATCTTACCTTTCTGGCAATGATTAACGTGACAGAGAGTAATTTGATGGCTAAATTTAGTTTAAATTGGATTTTGTTTGTCATAGTTGTTGTGACTTTAAATCAAAAAAGCAGAATATATGCCTCTGTCTCCCCTTGCCAAGAGGGGACAATGGGTAGTAAAGAAACCATCTATTACTTGGAGTCAAAAGATTAAGCTTGTAAAGAAAATGGAGGTGACGGAATTATGACCATGTCAATTAGTCAGCTGATGTCTGTGTGTATTAATTCTATTCTGTCAATCAGTGCAGCTAGTGTTTTTGTCATTTGTATATTTTTTCTCATTGAGTGTAGTGCTGCTCTACTCCCAACGAGTTCTTCTACTAACAAAGGTAGTTGGCAAGATGCAAAAGTCGCTGTCTTAGTGCCTGCTCACAATGAAGAACTTGTCATCAATTCAACACTGGAGAAACTTATTCCAATCTTGAAGAACCAAGACCGTTTGGTTGTCGTTGCAGACAATTGCAATGATGCGACTGCGGAAATTGCTCGTACTGCTGGTGCTACAGTTGTCGAGCGTCACAACTTAGACCTCAGGGGTAAGGGGTACGCTTTAGACTATGGCTTACAGTTTCTTGAGTCGAACCCTCCTGATGTGGTCGCGATCGTTGATGCTGATTGTATAGTTTATCCAGGTGCAATTGAGCAGTTGACCCAGTGTACGATCGCTACAGGGCGACCAGCTCAAGCCACCTACCTAATGGTTAAACATAAAACCTCTGTATCATCAAAAGACTTTATCTCCCAATTTTCCAACATTGTTAGGAAC
>NZ_BAACAP010000024.1:0-4078 GCF_045865695.1 Scytonema hankhaensis NUACC26 | reverse complement strand
CTTATAGGAATTTTTGAAAAATTATCGCTTTTTTCAGTTTGGTTGGTCAAGTTGTACACTGTGGACTGTGCGTTGTCCACCATACGGCAGCACGAGTGTATACTGGATTTTCTGCCTAAGTCCACTTAACAGTATGGTGGACAGTACCTAATCGTATGGTGGACAGTACCTAATCGTATGGTAGACAGTACAGTGGAAGCGCTGATTGTCTCTTAAAGATGCGCGGTCAGCAGGAGCATCAGTAAACAACAAAAAGCAATGGTGTAATCAAAAAGGGTAGTCAACTAGAGTCAACCGTAACTTTTTGTTTACCCTCTCCTAGTCACGCGCTTTACCTAGAATCAAGAGCACTAGGCTCAACAGATAAGCGTAGGATGGTAGGAGAGACGGCAAGGCAATTACACATTGCCAGTGATAAGATTGGGGTACAGTTAGCCGCTGACGAGTGCTTGCAACCTTATCACACCCAACTTTTACAAGTTTGGCTTTTCCGACATTGAACCCCTTACCCTCTGAGTTGGAACAGTCGGGCGATCTCGCGAACGCGAGTGCGTCTTAGAGGGAAGCGCCCGCAAGAGATGCGATGCGATCGCCCAGCCGCGCTTTTCGTTGCTATCGCTGGGGTTTTTGATTGCAACTGGCACATTGTTAAGCACACCAGCGGTGTGTTTTCGTGCTACAAATCCAACGAAAAATAAGCACTGTGTTATGTAGTGATAGGCTACAACTGGCACAATGCTTAATAGTTTGTTACAGGGAGGGCAAAGCGATACAGCTTAAGCCGAAGCATTCGCGATCGCTTTACAGTTCCTTAAATTGATTAGTAAGGCTGCACTTTAAGCAAACATCTCCATCCATAGAGGTTTTGGGCTTTTCTTGCTTGCACTGAGGACAAGTAACTGTGTCCGGTTTTGATATTAGCGCTTGCATCTGATTACTAAAGTTACAAACCGGACAAGCTCCGTTTTCTTCAACAAATTTCTTAAGCGTGTCCTTTCCGCACTGGGGGCAAGCGGTAAACCTACTGGCTCTAGATGTGGTTGTTGAAGATGCGGGACTGAGAACTGGCTTCGGGGTTAGCTTAGGGACTGCTACTGACTGCAATTCTGTCGAAAGGCGGCACATCACGCACACACCGTTTTCCTCAATCCCATTCTTAAGACACTGTTCACCGCACTGAGGGCAATTAGCAAGGATATCTGAGAAGGTATTAGATGTACTTTTGTGTCCAAAGTTCAAACTTTTCGTTTGTGATGACAGGGGTACAGAAGATGGGGTTTTGGGAACTGGCTTCGGGGTTGGCTTAGGGACTGCTACTGACTGTAATTCTGTCGAAAGGCGGCACATCACGCACACACCGTTTTCCTCAATCCCATCCTTAAGACACTCTTTACCGCACTGAGGGCAATTAGCAAGGATATCTGAAAGGATATTAGATGTACTTTTTTGTCCAAAGTTCAAACTTTTCATTTGTACTGAAATTTGTGGTATCCGCTTTTCAGTCTCTAACTTTCTCCTGATTCCCAGCATTCTGCTAGGTCTTGTTGAATCGTTTTGGCAGTAGCTACAGGTTCTAATCGCCTTGTTGTAGTCGCTTCGGCATTCTGTTAGGCAATACTGGCATCGAACTTTCATATCTCAATCCTTTTGCTTATGGTGTGTGGATGGAGGGATTTCCCCTATCTTGCTAGATATATCCGCTACTGTCGTTAGGCTTGGCGTAAGCATACCGACTAGTAGTGTCTAAAGATTTATGCCCCAACGTGTGCTGCACTAGTTGAGGAGCCGCATCCCGATTCAATGAGTGTGAGGCGTGGCTGTGTCTTAACCAATGTGGGCTAACGCCTTTGATTCCTGCCCGCTCACCTGCTTTGCTTACAATTTCCCGAACATGGCGATACGCATGGACGGCGTAATCGCTCGCTTATCGCAAGCTGCCATCACTTATTTGGAATCATTCATAAGCGCTTCTAGTTCTGCCAACAAAGATTCTAGTTTTTCCTGCTTCTCTTGATTCTCCCAAATCTTTGACTTCTTCGCCTTCAGGTAGGTGGTTTCCAGACGGCTTTGCAAGGTAGAGGTTTCTGTTTTTGGTTGTTTCTTTTTGACAATTTCTTTGATTTGTGAGAGAGACAGAGGTATTTCAATGGCGGCTTCTAAGAGTTCAGCCCTGTCTTCTACTGACTCCAGCTTAGCTATTTCCTTGGCTTTGGTGTACTCAATGCGTCCCGTTCGCAGAGCTTCAAGAATATCATCCGGCAGTTTTAACAGTGGCAGTCGGGTGCGGACGAAGGATTGCCAGTTCATTCGTCCCAACTCAGCAAACACTTTTTCTACTGTTTCCAGATTCGAGTTAACTGAAACGCTTCGGTTAACTATGCCTTTCGCTTCATTGTTCAGTCTGTACAGCAAGGCGGGAACTTCGTCTACAACGCATTCTAAGTTCATCGCCAGAAGTTGTAAGATTCCTGAAGTTTCTTCTATTGGGTTTAAGTCCTCCCTTTGCAGGTTTTCCACTAAGGCATACTGTACCGCCTGCGAGTCTGACAGCTCGCGGATGGTCACAGGCACTTCAGTCAAGCCGACTTCTTGTGCCGCTTTATAGCGCCGCTCTCCTGCTACCAACTCATATTGGTCTTTCACTCTTCGCACCAACAGGGGCTGGAGGATGCCATCGCGTTTGACTGACTCTACCAGAGATTGCATGGCTTTGGAGTCAAAATAACGCCGGGGTTGAGTGGGTGGCAAGACAATCTTATCTATTGGCAGCTTGTCAGTTGCCGCTTGCTCGGATTCTTTGAACAAGGCGACGTTTTTGAGCTTGCTTCTATCAGCCGGGGGTTTTTGGGTAGTTCGTCGTGGACTCCGGGTACTCATATTTCCTCCATAGCGATCGCTATCTCGTCAAAGATGTGGAGAATAGCTGGATTTTTGTTAGGGCATAGTGCCAAAGGTTTGCCATACTCGGCAGCTTCTGCCACCGCTGTTGCTCTTGGTAGTGGGGTAAATATTGTGACTATGGGGGACAGTTGCTCGCGTATGGATTCTAGGGTTCTTTGGTCTAGAGAATTATTAGCAGAGTACATCGTAGGGAAAAACCCTGCTATTTTGAGAGAGCGGTTGAGCTTGCGCTGTACGCGAGCCACAGTTTTCAGCAGCGAGTCTGTACCCTTCAGTGCTTTAAACTGACACTGGATGGGAACGAGTACGTGAGTGGAAGCAACCAAACTGATTTGGCTGAGAATGCCCAAACTGGGTGGACAGTCAATCAAAATAAAGTCGTAGTTATCCAATAAGGGAGACAGTACCTCTTTCAGTCGGAATTCTCTGAGTTCCGCAAATATCAGTTCTTGTTCGGCATTGGCGAGCAAAATGTTGGCAGGAGCTAAGTCCATGCCGTGTACGTCTTGGTGTATGGGTACGGGTTCGTCATCTTCTTCAGACACCAGGGCTGAGTATATTGTTTTTTCTAAATCAGATGGCTCCAACCCCATAAATGTTGTTAAAGATGCTTGGGGGTCGATATCCACGAGCAGAACGCGGTGTTGGCGTAGGGAAAGATGATAGCCAAGGTTTTGGGCGGTCGTCGTCTTGGCAACGCCCCCTGCCTGGTTAAAAAGTGAGATGACCTTGGTCAATTCTTGTTCCCTTATAATAAAGTCCTTTCCTGAACAATAAATTCCTTAAGTAAACAATAGAGTTCTTTTCGCTCCTATCGCACCCCTTGGTTGCAAGTGTTGTCTTGCGTGGAAATGCAGTATTGTTTGACTGCACTAATAGCGCTTTAGTAGTACAAAATGGCTCCGTGCCAGTTAAGAACTTTATTCTTTTAGTTTAAAGCAAAACCCTCCGTCTTTTTCCGAAGTTTTCACATTTACCATTTGGGACAGTGAATATGGTTGTGCGCCATTTGTATTAAAGACAGCCGATATCTGTGCGGACCGCTTAATTGATGGCGAAGTTAGGACTGCTCTGGACGCTGAATTAGAGATTGTCAAGCGTGAAAGTTTTGAGGATTTTTGAGGAGAAAATGATTGTTCACTTTTACTAAATCACCTGTGCAGCGAATTGGTAAACG
>NZ_BAACAP010000023.1:0-4063 GCF_045865695.1 Scytonema hankhaensis NUACC26 | reverse complement strand
TCTATATCGACGCGAACATCTAAATCGCCCTCAACTCTTCCAACGGGTGAAATATCTAGTGTTTGAATTGTCATTTTTGTCCTTTGTCATTTGTCACTGGTCACTGGTCACTGGTCACTGACTAGACTGTAAAAATATCTTCTTCTGCCCAGGTAGGTACTATGTTCTTAGCGACAACGGTAAGAAAAGCATAGTCTTGCCTTTTCATACCGGGCGGGATGTCTTTAGGAACTCCCATCAAGGTTTGTGTCTTAAACACTGTTCCTGGTTCGAGGTCATAGAAGGGGAATTCTGGTTCGGTACAACCCAAACACGGCATTCCCGCACGGGTTTTGGAGGAGACTCGGTTCCATAAAATACGGTTGCATGATGAATGAGTCATGGGACCGCGACAACCTAAGTCGTAGAACAGACATCCTTTGCGCTGACCAAACTCCGCAACTGATGCTTTGTAGGCAAAATGGACGTTACGGGTACAACCTGTTTGTGTAAAACTTTTGAAAAATGTTTGCGGGCGATTGAACTCGTCAAGGGTTATGTCGTCCAAACGCCCTGTTGCGATCGCAACTAATATTTGGCTAATCCAGTCAGGATGCGCGGGACATCCAGGGATATTGATAACTGGAAGACCTGCTTGAGATCGATATTCTGTTCCTAAAAAACCGCCCTTTTGCCGTTTGAGAAATTGCAAGCCCTGTGATTGGCTGGGGTTGGGTGCAGTGGCTGGAATTCCTCCCCAGGTCGCGCAATCTCCTACTGCTACAACAAATTTGGCAGCTTTTGATAGATCGAGCAACCAATCTTTCATCGGACGTTCGGCAAACCGATTCCAGTTACCCGTTCCGTTAGGAGCATTGACCACAGTCCCTTCAAAGACTAATATATCAAGAGGAACTTTTCCAGAAATACAGTCCCGCAAAAGCGCTTGTAAGCGATCGCCTAGTTCTAGCCCTAAAGACGGATGCCATAGGACTTTAATGCCAAAATCAGCGATTAAATCGCAGACGGTAGGTTCTTCAGCATTTAAAAATGATATGGTGTTACCCGAACAAGCACCACCTTGCAACCAGAGTACGTTAGTCATCTGTGATGTGTTTTTTATTGCCGACAATATATTGCTCAAATGATAGGTTCAGTGGAGTCTCAACAAAAACAGTTTGGTCAATACAGATGTATGAAAAAGAGGCTTGGTTCGGGGAGTAGCGTTGAAGATCCAAGCCTCTCAACAGCGAGGAAACTATGCCAACGTTGACATATTACCTATGGAAATTTTTTAGAACAAAACTTAACGAAACTGTGTGAGAGTCTTACCTGTTGACCAACATTTATCCTTATATTATGAATTATTTTGCAATGTAGTGCTTTACGATTGCTCCAAAATTCATGAAACCATGACAAGTTCTGAAGCTTTTCATCGATCGCATTGTTTTTGCGATCGCACAGTCTAATATCTTATATTTATACAGGTGTAAAAGAGATCTATTACTTAACAAATCAATAGACTCATGAATTGGTAGGATTTGCATACTCTTATCTACCCTACAGTACAGTACAATATCTGAGAAGAGAGAGTCTAAATAACGCTCTCGTACTGCTATAGCTTTTGTATCAATTAAAAATTTCAAAAGCTTTGTTAAGAAAATTTTTTATAGAAGATCTATATGAGATTTCCATAAGGTCTTTCAAATAAACTTTTGTTATGGTATTTCTAAAAAAATAGAGCCTTGTTTTAGAGATACTCTTAAGAATTATGACAAATGATGTTAACTTGATAGGAGATTTTTTGTTACTTTCACTAGGACTTCTCCTATCTCTGGTTGGTGGCGCTATTGGTGGAATGCTATTAGCAGGCAAAGAGTTTGGTTACCAATTTGCCGCTTCACTGGGTAGCTTGTTAGGTCCCGCTGGTGTAATTCCTGGCATCATTGTAGGACTAGCCATATTACAAATTCTACTCAATTAACTAGGTCACTGGTCACCGGTCACTGGTCACTGCTCACTGTTAAAGGGAGACATTATGTTTCAAATTGCATGGTTTTCTGGTAAATTATTTTTCAAAGGTAAGTTATTTCGAGACCCCGTTGATTTTATCAAACAAATAGCGATCGCGACTATCATCAGTTCGTTAGTATTAGTCTCATTAGCATTAGTAAAAATACCATTATTACTAGCAGTTGCTATCTCTAGCATACTGACAGGTATAATGATGCCTTTCCTCTTCAAAGACTTTAAAATGAAGTAATTTAGATTGTTAGCGATCGGTTAAACCGTTAACAATTAAGAAGCCACAAAAAGGATACATGACTCAAGAAACACTTGAAGAATTAGTTACAGAAATCAGCCGGTTTGAAGCAATTATTGCCGAATGGGAAGAAACTCAAAGAGGTGTAGCTGCAGGATTCAAACGAGCAATTGAAGCTTTACACAAGGAAGCATTGACACGTTTAATTAAAAGTGTTAAGCAAGAATCCATGCCAGCTCTACGCAATGCTGTTCGAGATGAAGTCGTTTATGGAGTTTTGCTGTACCACGAACTCATTAAACCTCCTGCACCACCCTTATCACAACGCATTCAAGAAGCTCTCGAGCAAGTCCGTCCTGGCTTAAAAAGCCATAACGGAGATGTCCAGCTTGTAGCTATTAAACCACCAGATACGGTGGAAGTAAAATTAACAGGTGCTTGCGGTCATTGTCCGGCTTCTAATCTAACGTTATCTCAAAGCATCGAACAGACGATAAAAACATATTGTCCTGAAATTACAAACGTTATTGCTGTTCATTGATTTGTTAAGAACTGCCAAAGACAAAATTTCATGACATTTATGGTGGTACGGGCTTCTAGCCCGCTACTAAATTTCTGGTGGTGCGGGCTAGAAGCCTGCTACTGATAGAAGACGGGCGAGGACGCCCGTACCACAAGATGGATGATTGATTTGTTGAGCATCAGTTCTACCAAATACAAATCTTTTACTATTTCTGGTGGTGCGGGCTTCTAGCCCGCTACTGAATTTCTGGTGGTGCGGGCTTCTAGCCCGCTACTGATAGAAGACGGGCGAGGACGCCCGTACCACAAGATGGATGATTGATTTGTTGGGAATATGGCAGTTATCTAAGCAAAGCTTTCTTAATCCAAAATCTAAAATCCAACATGATATAATTACGCTGTCCGAAACCGTGCAAGTTCTTGACCCGTTTTTGCGTCGTGGGCGTGAACGGTGCAAACGAGACAAGAATCAAACGATCGCGCTACGTGACCAACTTCCACTGGATCGGTAGAGTCAAATATAGGGGTTCCAATCAAAGCTTCCTCAATAGGTCCGCGTATCCCTTCAGCATCGCGGGGTCCTATATTCCAAGTACTCGGAGCCATGATTTGGTAATTTTTAATCTTACCACCTTCTATGTGTACCCAGTGACACAAAGCACCTCGTGCCGCTTCAGTTGCACCCCAACCTTGTCCGTCTTTTTCTTTGGGTTTGATATACCAGGGGTCGTTTAACCGGAACTCGCGCAAACAGCGTTCTGCTTGTCGATACAACTGAACCATTTCGTGAACTCGTGCGAGTTGACGCAAATGAATACTTGCACCGCCCAACTGCTTAAATACATTGAGGATAAATCCGTCATAATGCTGCCAAGGCTCGCCATGTGTGCCACCTGCTACTAATTGGCGTGCAAGTGCGCCTGCTTCTAACCGTCCAAAGTCTTGATGACGTACTGCTGTTGACCAAGAATATTTCCCTTCAAAATCTTTGGTGTTGTTTTTAATAGGTTTGGTTGTGCGGTTAAAAGGATGAATGTCTTCTGTTCCTTCGTCGTACCACGCATGAGTGGTATTTTCGCGAGCAAACGGATGCTCCATTAAAGTGTGAGTGTCGTTAAAACTGTCATACACTCCACTCTTCATAAATAGAGCAGCATTTCGTCCCTCTATTGTTGGTTTTTGATATTTTGACTCGTGAGGTAGGTATCCCCAACTAACATATTTACCTACACCTGCACCATACTTATCTAAACCAATATCTAAACCCATACGCCAGTAAAAACCCAAGTCAGAATTGGC
>NZ_BAACAP010000022.1:0-3889 GCF_045865695.1 Scytonema hankhaensis NUACC26 | reverse complement strand
ACCGTGAATTGAGCGATCGCGCCAATCAACTAGCACACTATTTGCAAAATTTGGGAGTCAAACCAGAAACCCTAGTTGGCATCTGCATTGACCGTTCCCTAGATATGATTGTCAGCTTACTCGGTATTCTCAAAGCGGGTGGCGCTTATGTTCCCCTTGACCCTGCTTATCCCCAAGAGCGATTGACTGACATTCTCAAAGATACGCAACTAAACATTCTACTGACTCAAGAAAGATTCGTCAGTAACTTAGCAGATTATGCCGAAAAAATAATCTGTTTGGATACAGACTGGTCAGTCATTGGTCAGCACAGTACAGCCAATCCTATCAGTGACGTTCAACTCCACAACCTTGCCTACATTATTTACACCTCTGGTTCCACAGGCAAACCTAAGGGGGTGGCAATCGAACATCAATCGCTAATGAATTTTGTCATGACTGCCATCCACAAATATGGCTTGAATTCAGGCGAACGCATTCTCCAATTTGCGTCTATCTGCTTTGATACATCTATTGAAGAAATCTTTCCAACTTTATTAGTTGGTGCAACATTAGTGCTTCGTACCGAAGAGATGTTGTACTCCAGCGATGAATTTTGGCGCTGTTGCCAAGAATGGCAGTTAACTGTTTTGGATTTGCCTACCGCATACTGGCATCAATTGGTAGCAGAACTAAAGCCTCAAGACTCGCGTATTCCTCCAAGCCTAAAAATTGCGATCGTTGGAGGAGAAGAAGCTCAAGTAGAAAAAGTAAAGCATTGGCATCGTTGTGTTGCTCATCTCCCCCATCCGCCCCAATTATTTAATAGCTACGGTCCAACGGAAGCAACGGTCATCACTACCCTACATCGCCTCGATTCCTCAACCACCACTTCTGTTCCAATTGGAAGACCCGTAAGCAACACTCAAGTTTATATTTTAGATCGATATCTGCAACCCGTGCCCATAGGAGTTCCAGGAGAACTGCATATTGGTGGAGCTGGATTAGCTAGAGGATATTGGCAACGTCCAGAACTCACAGCGGAAAAATTTATCGAAAATCGGTTTGACAATCCCCATTGCCCCTTATCCCCAGAGGGGGCCCCACCCGCCCCTTATCCCCAGAGGGGTTCCCTACCTTCCCCTATCCCTAATCCAAAATTATATAAAACAGGGGATCTAGCAAGATTTCGAGCAGATGGCACTTTGGAATACCTTGGTCGAGTTGACGACCAGGTGAAGGTGCGGGGCTTCCGCATTGAATTGGGAGAAATTGAAACGGTGCTACGTCAACATCCACAGGTGTGCCAAGCTGTCGTTATTGCCCGTGAAGACATTCCCGGACAAAAGCGCCTAGTAGCTTATATCGTGCCGTACCTGCCACAACCAACCACCGATGAATTACGCCGTTTTCTGAAGCAGAAACTGCCCAATTATATGATGCCCTCGGCGTTTGCGCTGCTAGAAACGCTGCCCATGACTCCCAATCAGAAGGTAGACTACCGCGCCCTTCCAGCCCCTGACTTTTCTCGCGATATCGAAGATAAATTTGTTGCTCCCCGTACACTTACAGAAGAGAAATTAGCAGCAATCTGGTCAGAAATCTTAAGACTAGAAAAAGTTGGCATCCACGATAACTTTTTTGAATTTGGTGGAGACTCTATCCTCAGCATTCAAATCATTTCCCGTGCCAATCAAGCAGGTATCCAAATTGCTCCCAAACAGATCTTCAAGCACCAAACCATTGCTGAGTTAGCTAGCATGGCAAGCATGGTTCGCTCTGTCAAAGCCAAGCAAGGGTTAGTGACTGGTAATGTAACGCTGACACCAATCCAGCAGTGGTTTTTCGAGCAGAAATTGTCCGAACCCAATTACTTTAACCAGTCAGTACTGCTAGAAGTGCCTCCAGAGTTGACACAGGAGAAATTGCAGCAAATCGTGCAACAATTGTTACTGCATCATGATGCTCTGCGTCTGCGGTTTCTGCAGGAAGGAGAACACTGGCAGCAAATTAGCGCCGGTGACCAGAAAACCGTGCCATTGAGTGTCTTCGATTTTTCACACCTATCATCAGAAGCACAACAAACGGCGATAAACTCTGCGGATGCCGAACTTCAGGCTAGTTTGAACTTATTGACTGGACCGCTCGCACGAATAGCGCTGTTTCAGTTAGGCAAGAATCAACCAGGTCGGTTACTGTTCATTATCCATCACCTAGTAGTAGATGGCATCTCTTGGCGGATTTTGCTCGAAGACTTGGTTACTGCTTACCAACAAGTTAAACGTGGTGAAGCTATTAAACTACCACTAAAGACAACTTCCTTCCAATATTGGAGCGATCGCCTGATAGAATATGGACAATCAGAGGTGCTCTTCACGGAGTTAGATTACTGGCTGAGTGAGTCTAATTTTAAAGTGACGGTATTGCCAGTAGATTATCCTTCAGCCACAGAGGAGAACACCATAGCCTCAACCGCTACTGTGTCACTTTCTTTAAGTGAAGAACAAACCCGCGCCCTACTGCAAGATGTACCCTCTGCCTACAACACTCAAATTAATGATGTGCTGTTGACTGCCCTAATGCAGAGCTTTGCCCAATGGACAGGGGAACGTTCTTTGCTCGTTGATTTAGAGGGACACGGACGGGAAGACTTGTTTGAGGATGTGGATCTGTCACGCACTGTGGGTTGGTTTACCACTTTGTTCCCCATTTGCCTACAGCTAGAAGAAGTTAACCATTCAGGCGAGACTTTAAAGTCAGTCAAAGAACAACTGCGGCGTATTCCCAACCGAGGTATTGGTTATGGGGTGTTGAGATATTTGAACAAAAACGCCGCAATACACAAAAAACTACAGGCGTTACCCCAAGCCCAAGTGAGTTTCAACTATCTTGGTCAGTTCGATCGGGTGTTATCAGCATCTGACGTTTTGGGTTTGGTTAAAGACTTTAAAGCCGAACAAAGTTTACTTAATAGGCGCAGCCACCTGTTAGGAATCAGCGGATTCATTCGTGCAGGAAAACTGGAAATGACTTGGGCTTACAGCGAGAAAGTTCACAACAGAGACACCATTGAACGCTTGGCTTTTAGATTCATAGAAGCATTAAAAACACTGATTGCTCACTGTCAATCACCAGAATCGCAAGGCTATACCCCTTCTGACTTTTCAGCTGCCAAACTCAATCAACAACAGCTTGATAAATTCTTATCCAAAATTAACAAAGACAAAACTAAGTAGTTTTTTTGTCATTTGTCCGTTGTCCTTTGTAAACATTTTAAAACTACTCCTATCCAGAGCGAAGATTACTTAATTAAATGAACCGCAAAGACGCAAAGTACACGAAGAAAGAGGAAAAGATTGGTAATCTTACGGCGGAAAGAGAGTAATGACCAACAACCAATGACAAATGACCAACAACCAATGACAAATGACTATTGACAAATGACCAATCCCATGAAGAATATCGAAGACCTTTATGAACTTTCGCCAATGCAACAGGGTATGCTCTTTCATACCCTTTATGCGCCAGAGTCGGAACTTTATTTCGAGCAATTGCTTTGCACCCTCTCTGGCGAATTGAATTTTCCTGCATTTCAGCAAGCTTGGCATTCTGTTGTTGCGCGACACCCAGTTTTACGCAGTTCTTTTTATTGGGAAGAAATAGAAAAGCCGTTGCAAATGGTGAGCAAGCAAGTGGAACTCCCCTGGGTGAAACTGGATTGGCGTCATTTAACACCCAAGGAACAACAACAGCATCTAGGGGATTTTCTCAAATGCGATCGCCAAAAAGGGTTTGAACTAAATGTTGCTCCCTTGATGCGCTTCACTGTCATCCTGCTAGAGGAACAGATCTATCAATTTATTTGGAGCCATCATCATATTCTCTTTGATGGTTGGTCGATGCAGATTGT
>NZ_BAACAP010000021.1:0-3829 GCF_045865695.1 Scytonema hankhaensis NUACC26 | reverse complement strand
AATGAACCACACTATGCTCTTGTAGTAAATGAACCACACTATGCTCTTGTAGTAAATGAACCACACTATGCTCTTGTGGTACGGGCGTCCTCGCCCGTGCGTGATAGAGGGCAGGCGAGGACGCCCACCCCATAAATTGTGGTCTAATAAGAGTGAAAATTGCTATGAGCGACGATTATTCACCAGAGCAACAGCAAAGTCTTCAGTCTCAAAGCTAAAGTAAGGAGTTTGTTTTTCATTACACATACTCAAAGCACTCTTAGGTACGCGATCGCTGATATATTGCATCAAATGAGAGACTTTTACAACATTCTCATGAGGATGATTGCCTTTTCCCTTCAAAGCTTCAATGAGATGGTAAGTGTAGATACTCATTTGGCGATCGGGTCTAATCCAAGAACTTTGCTCTCCTTGAGATGACGTAAAAACGACTCTTCCTTTACCTTGTCTTAAGTTATTGATAACGCTCTTGGGAAGAGGAGTTTCCTCAAAGCCTAAAGGACTGTGTTTAGCCGTCGCCATTCCTGCTGCGTGGCAACTATCAACGATCGTTAAAAGTCGTTCGCATTTAATCTGGCGTAAAGCGTCCGTGAATTCATCTGCACTTAAGGCAGAGCTTTCAAGATTAAAGGGGTTAATGTCATGTGGGACTAAATAGTAGCGGTTTTGACTTTGATTTAGCCACCCGTGTCCTGAATAATAAACAATTGCAGTAGCATCTGGGTCAGTTTGTACTTGCTCCTTCAACCAGCGCAAACCTTCCAAAATTTTACTTCGCGTTGCTCCTTCGTCGTGTAACAGCCGAATATGTTCTGGATTATTGGGATAACCACAGAAATTTGGATTGACCAAGACTTCATTGAGTGCTAATACATCTTTAACGCTCACTGGAAGAGACCAATGGGGATAAGCTGTTTCCCCAACACCTATAAGTAGAGCATAACCGCGAGCAAAGGTACTACTTTTATAAGGTTTTGGCTTTTGTTCTCGCTCTGTATTTCGCCTTCTAACTAGCTGTATCAAGCCAAAGGACGGAAGTACAAGTAATGCGAGCGAGATAAATTTCCAATCAATAGATACTTCATATTCAAAATATTTCTTCCGCAGTTTCTCTATTTCATCGGTTTTCTCATCCAAAAACTTGTTGATAATTTCAACCCATTCCTTATCATCATCAGGAAGAACCAATCCATAATTTTCCTCACCAAGTTTTTCCGGACGTATATATAATCCTTCTTGAGAGTATTCAGGTTCTTTTAACATTGCCTTAAGAATGATTTCATCGTTAGCAAATCCATCTATTTCTCCTGATATTAAAGCATCGATAGCAAGGGTTCTACTAGGATATTTTTCGATCTCAACATTAATATCATAATAGCTATTAACTCTTTTTTCAGTCGTACTACCTCGAACAATACCAATTTTTAACTTTTCCTTGTGGTTACTAAATTTCTCGTCTTTGGACGGATAGGACAAAACTTTAGTGGGTGTTCGAGCAAAACTTTTAGAGAATGTTATTCCAGGAATATCATCTCTAATAGAATTAGTTCCACATTCTCCATCAAATTTTTTTTGTTGTGTAAACTGAAAACGTTCTATTGTTTCTATTTTTTCAGGATGAACTTTAAATGGTTCTTGAACGAAATTTTCCTGCTTTAAATATTTCTCCAGCAAATCTACCAAATCTATACAGAATCCTTTCAGTTTACCAGTACCACTTGTACCACTAACAAATAAATCGTCTTCTTTTAATCCCCAAACCAGTGTTTTTTGATTTCTAGCTTTTTTAAGAACTCTAGAAGACTGGTATTTCTGTACAGAGGTTTCTTGTGCGATCGCGGGAAAATTTAGGAGTAGAGTTCCTGTCGTTAGTAAAGCAATCAAAAGTAATATATTCATTGGGGTTCTCCTTTGTTGACAAGTGAATCCCTATGCCCAAATTCTTCTCATCGTTTAGCCTACAGTTTCTTAGTTAAATCGAAAACAGTTGAATTCTGTATTTCGTGCTTTACTGACTCAAATGGACAAAAGATTGATGTTTTGTAAGTCGTTTAAGGATATACGGAAAACGGTAGAACAGTTTATTTCTGACGTATTACAAGACAGTTTACAACTTGACACTATTCCCTTTCCTAAAAATTTCTTAGAGCGCAAGGAATAGCTATAGCGAGGCTCGTGTTTGCATATCCTTATTAGTTAACTTTAATTGTGCTGACTGACTTGTACAAGTAAAAAACTTTACGAATGACTGATGGTGAGTTATACAAGAATAACAAATAGCACATCAGTAACAATGTTTACAAAAAATAGAAAATATCGCATTGGTGGTTATCGTCCTGGTAAGAAAGCAGAAGACGCAAAAATGCATCATATGTGGCGTTTTGATAGCGATCGCTTACCACCCAAGGTCGATCTACGTAAATACATGACCGAAGTAGAAGAACAGGTCGGTAATAGCTGTGTAGCTAATGCTTTTGTAGGTGCTTACGAATACCTTGTTAAACGAGATTTAGGCGAATCTAGTGATGTGAGTCGTTTATTTGTTTACTATAATGCTCGGTCTCTTGATGGCAGCGAACAAGAAGACGGCGGTACACAAATGGAACTTGCTATCAAAGCTCTAACTGACTATGGAGCTTGCTGTGAGGATATTTGGCCTAACGACGAAGATCTCATTTTCCAAGAACCAGAAAGTTCTGCTTACGAACACGCAGCAAGCTTCAAAATAGAGGAAGCTGAGTTTATTGAAACCGATCTTGACCTGTGGAAACATACTTTGACGGAAGGTTATCCCATTGCTTTTGCCTTGAACACATTTGAGTCTTTTGATGATGCCACACACAATCGGGGGCGCGTACCTTTGCCTAAGAAATCAGATAATGTACGCTCTACCCACGGATGGCATGCAATGCTTTGTGTTGGTTATTCTGATAAAGACCGCGTGTTTATCGTGCGTAATTCTTGGGGTTCTGAATGGGGCGAGCGCGGATATTGCTATATCCCTTATGACTATATTATTCATCAGGAGTACAACGGTCACGACTCGTGGATTATCAAATCGGTCAGCGACCTTGACTTTAGTGCTGGGGTATGGGAAGAGGATGAATCGTTTTTTGCTGATGAAAATTCTCTATTGCTTTTCGACTTCTACGTTACCACTGAAGATCCAGAGGGTTTGATTGAGGCTTTGGATGAACTCTGTATGAGCTACGTCGAAAGCGAGGAAGAGTATTATTTTGACTACGAATGTGAAGAACAGGAAGATGAAGAAAGCTATGTTGTTAATATTCTTAACTTTGACTTGACAATAGAGGATAGTAGCGAATTTCTTGAGGAGCTAGATGCACTCTGTGAAGAATATGCCGCTGATGGCGATTACGATTACAGCCTAGATGGTGATGAAAGCGAGGAAGAGTTATCTCCTAGTCCATGATTGACTGAACATTACTTGACAAAATTGAACATCATCTATTAGCATTGTCATAAAGATAAGCGATGTTCAGTTTATGGCGAATTATGTCCCAGCAAGAGTGGCGACAACTAAACTTGGAGTTACACTTAGAACCCTGCTCAGATGGGAAGAAGCGGGTAAAATCAAAACAATTAAAACGCCAAATGGTCAGCGTCGATACGACATCGATTCAGTTATCAATATTCAATCAACCAATAAACCAACACTCTTATACGCTAGAGTTTCCAGCCATTCTCAAAAGCCTGACCTTGAGCGACAAATTGAGTTTCTTATCTCTAACTATCCCGGCTGTGAAGTCGTCAAAGACATCGGGTCGGGACTCAACTTCAAAAGAAAAGGCTTACTTGCCTTACTGGA
>NZ_BAACAP010000020.1:0-3740 GCF_045865695.1 Scytonema hankhaensis NUACC26 | reverse complement strand
TGTACAATAAAGAAATTCCTAACTTGCCTATAAATCGTGTATTTGCGGTGACAAGCTTAGAAGTTGGTTAGGTAAATATCATTCGCCAATCAGTCATGCCTTCAAAGGGTTGGTGCGTGATTTGCGCTCGGTGTGTGATGAGCCACAAAACCCCTGATACATAAGCGATCGCAATTTTGTCAGGGGTATGGTTTTGAAAAATCTTAAAAGAAGGGTACTGTTAGACAAGAGTAGGTTTTACGTTAGTAGGTGTTTACCGAGCAGGTTTAGGGTTGCTTTTAAGGTATATTTCTTGATTAAGAGCAAAACATAAAGGCATACCCAATGTCAAGAGCGGCGTTGATGGCATCATTACGGCGAGCTTATAAAATCACTAGGGCATCGCTAAAAACGGGGATTCCAGCAGACGAAATAGCTGATATTGTTCGGCAAAAGATGACTCGTCGCCGTTTTCTATATGGCGGTTTGGGATTGGCAAGTGCTATAAGTGCAATGATGTGGCACGGTGAACCTAGTTCTGCTGCATTTGCCAAAATTCCTAAAGTTTTAGTCGTAGGTGCGGGAATTGCTGGGCTTGTCGCTGCTTATCGCCTTTCTCAAGCTGGAGTTCCTGTAGATATTATTGAAGCAAGAAATCGTGTTGGTGGGCGGATACATACAGTACAAAATGTTGCTGGTACTTCTGTACCTGTAGATTTGGGTGGAGAATTTATTGATACTAATCATACAAGCTTACGCAATTTAGCAAAGGAATTAGGTCTAGAAATTGTAGATTTGTACGCTATAGATAGCAATTTGAGATCTGGAATATCTTATTTTGATGGACGGATAATTTCAGAGAAAGAAATATTACAGTGGTTACCGCCATTGGTACAAAAAATAGAGCGAGATTTGGCAGCCATTGGTAAAGCACCTATAAATTATCGGACAAAGAATCAAGTGGCTATTAAGTTAGATAATATTTCTATTACTCAGTATTTAGAGTCAGCACAAATTCATCCAATTCTCAAAGCAATCCTTGAAAAAACTTACACGGGTTTATACGGTCAAGAAACTAGAATTCAATCTAGTTTAAATATGTTGTTATTTATTAGTACGGATACTAACAGCTACGAGCCACTTGGAGAAAGTGATGAACGGTATCAGATTGTTGGTGGGAACGATCGCATCATTCGCTCGCTAGCACAAGTGCTGAAAAATTCTATAGAATTAGAGACGGAATTAGAAGCGATCGCAACTCAAAGTGATGGTAGGTATCGGGTAAGTTTACGCTCTGGTATCCGCTCGAGTGAGAGAATTTACGAGCGAATTTTGTTGGCTTTACCGTTCAGTACTTTGCGTGATATCTCGTTAAATGTAGATTTGCCCGTCTTGAAAAAGAAAGCGATCGCAGAATTAGGTTATGGTAACAACGCCAAATTAATTACTGCTTATCAAGAACGGATTTGGCGCACGCGGTATAACTCAACTGGATTTGTCGCTACAGACTTAAACTTTCAAAGCATCTGGGAGGCTTCTCATTATCAAAAAGGGACAAGTGGTATACTCATCAATTTTACTGGCGGTCAAGAAAGTTTACCGCTAGGGCTGAATTCACCAGAATTTCAAGCTCAAAAACTGCTATTTCAATTGGAAAATGTGTTTCCAGGTATTACCAGTACGTATCGCGGTCAACCTATTTGTGCTTATTGGCGTCGAGAACCGTATACAAAAGGCTCCTATGCTTGTTATCTTGTGGGACAATGGACGACAATTGCGGGAGTTGAACAACAACGGGTAGGGAATTTATTTTTTGCTGGCGAACACTGTTCCCCATTGTTTCAAGGTTACATGGAAGGTGGTTGTAGAACGGGAGAAATCTCGGCTGCGGATATTCTGCGTTCTTTGGGTTTGAAAAAGATTGTTACAGAACATTAGACTTCTCTAAAAAACAATGTATATAAAGACGCATCATGGCACGTCTCTACATCCTTGTATTCTTGGCAACCGAGAGGAACTACCCCCTTCCCGCTAGAAGATTACCATAAATGTATTACAAATAAACCAATTATACTACAAAAAAAGCTCTCGTTTCTACAATTCATTAAAACGATACGAATGCATAGTTGTTGATAAAAATTCTTCATAAATAGTCAACATCATACTCCCATCCCGACATTTTTATGTATTGCACTCAATTGAAAACCGCTATATATGGCATTCTTCTTTCCTCCTCGTACTGACTTAATTGTTGTTCAAAATCCTGCTGTAACTCCTCTGGTAGACTCAGCATCCAATTAATGAATCCAAAAAGGTTAATAATGTCCTCTCGTGCAAACCCCCGTTCATACAAACGCTTAGTTAGTGCTAATTTTGACTCAAGCCGCTGTTGACCATTGTTACAAGTTTCTATGGCTTTGATCGAGTATGTTTGCCAAGACTCTAGCTGCTTATGCTATTGGGGTGAATAATAGTAATTCCTTCAACTTCCACAAAGTCTTTTGGGTTTAAAGTTAAAATATGACAGATCTGATAGGCAAGCACTACTGCTTGTATGCGTAAATCGTGGGTGCGTTTCCCTGAAATCCCGTGAGTTGTAGCGAGGCTTAACCAAATGCGAAATATATCCGGTGTTTCTTCGAGCTACTCAAACTGATTTATGAGCATTTGCACTGCTCGTTCGGTTTCTTCCGGTGTCCATCCCAATCCATTTACGGCGACGGGACGGGTGGCTACAACCCAAAACTCAATTAAAACTTGAGATGTAATACAGCATTGACCACCCTGTAGCAAAATTTGAAAAATAGCATTATTAATAATTTCGTGCTCGGAGGAGTGGGTATCAGCAAACCTAAGAATAATATTTGTATCCAGTAAATAGCTTGTCATATACCGCGATCGCCATAAATATTCTCACGCAGGCTGGCTTCAGCAGGCAAACTTGCACTACTTTTAGGGAATTGAGCTACCCACTGACGAAATTGCTCGGCTTTTTCTATTGGTGTCAAATTTTTGTTAGTTGCTGTCTCTACCTGTCTGGTGTGGAGTCTAGATTGAAAAAGTTTTTGGTCCTCAGAGGAGAGGTTTAGTACCACTTCTACCAGAGAGTTAACAAGTTGTACATTCATGGTTATGTATATTTATTTTTTTCGTTACGCAAAAAGTATATTTATTAGCCGTTCTGAGTATAACAGTTGAGCATTCCTAAAGTCCTCTTGCTCCAATTGTAATGGTAAACAGGGGAAAGGGAAAAGGTTTTATTCTTTTATTTTTAAGAAAAAATCAGGGTAATTTTAGAATTACCCCGATCGCACGATTATAAGTTAGAACTAAGACTTACTTAAATCTTAAATCCTAAATCTTCACTGACTATGCAAAAGTTGCAGTTTTAACGTCATTGCTAGCAAGCAAATCTTGCAACTCTTCGGCATCTACAGTTTCTTTCTCAACTAGCATTTCTGCAAGTTTGTCAAGGATGTGGCGGTTATTCTCCAACACTTCTCTAGCGCGCCGGTAAGCGGCTTCTACTAACTGACGAACTTCTTCATCAATTGCTGCTGCAGTTTCTTCGGAGAAGTCCCGTTCTGACATGATGTCACGACCGAGGAACATATTGCCTTGCTGGCGTCCGAGAGCAACAGGTCCGAGACGATCGCTCATCCCAAAGCGTGTTACCATTTGACGAGCGACGCGAGCAACTTGTTGTAGGTCATTAGAAGCACCAGTTGTCACTTCTTCTTCACCAAAGATTAATTCTTCAG
>NZ_BAACAP010000019.1:0-3714 GCF_045865695.1 Scytonema hankhaensis NUACC26 | reverse complement strand
GACGTTGCTGCGGTAGTCGAGGATTAGATCGAGCTGGATCTCCTCCGCGCCCGGTCGCGCCATGTAGGCAATGTCGAGTTCGCAGCCGTCGGGCGACAAAAGGTTTGGATCGGCTCCGGTACCATACTGCCAGTTCCGGATTGTGTCCGGCGCGAGCGAGGGTCGGCAGGCTTCCCGATTCGCTGCACTCGGTTCGCGCCAATAGGACTCCCACGGGTCCCATTGGTCACTGAAACCCTCGATGTAGGCGTTGCCGTTCTGCGAGACGATCGCAGATATCCGTTCAGGATGGCGCATCGCCAAACGCAGTCCTATCGGCGCACCATAGTCAAAGATGTAGAGCACGTATTGATCGAGCGACAAAGCAGCGGTGAAGCCCTCGATCGCGTTGGCAAGGCGGTCGAACGTGTAATCGAACGTCTCGCGCGGCGGTGCCTTGGTCTGTCCGAAACCAGGCAGATCCGGCGCCACGAGCCGAAAGCGATCGGCAAGGAGAGGGATCAGGTCGCGGAACATATGGCTAGCAGTTGGAAAGCCGTGCAACAGCAGTATTACTGGCGCATCGCTTGACCCAGCCTCGCGGTAGAACACTTCAACATCGCCAACCTGTCGAAACCCGTAGCGTACTTTCATATCTTTTCCTTTGATTGCGCCTGTAAAAGTTTTGATCGTCTTCGGACTGAGCTTCGACGCTTAGATTTGGAATCCGCCGGACACATCATCCGAATCGTATTTCCGTTTGAGGTCATTCTTAAACATGATTTTCGGAAATCGGTGCGTCACTTCAGTGCTGCTATTGCCTCAATCTCAACCAATGTTTCTTTTGAGGCAAGTGAGGCAACACCAATACCCGTAACAGCAGGACGCGATTCTGCCAGAAATTGCGCCAGAATTGGAGCGATAGTTCCAATGAAGTCTCCAAATTCACCACGAACATAGATGCGAAGGCTAAGCAATTTTTCGACCGAGCTTCCCGATGCCTCTAGAATGACGGTTAGGTTCGTTAGCACGTTTGAGAGTTGTCCCTCAACAGTATGGGATGAGACTTGGTGGTTCACATCCCAGTCAACTTGACCAGAAACGTAAACGGTAGCCGATGCAGTATCGATAACAGCTTGAGACATTCCGAATGGTCTTGCATCATAGAGTTGTGGCGGATCGATCGGTTGCTTTTTCATTGTTAATTGTTGTGCTGTAATGCGAGATGTCCGATCGTCGATCGAAACACATCATCTGGATCGTATTTCTGCTTAAGATCGAGCAATCGCTCATAGTTCGACCCAAAGGCAAGCCGAACACGCTCCTGTTCTTGCTCATCTAGGAGATTGATGTATCCCCCTTTGAAAGCATAGGGTGCTAGTGCCTGTGAGAGGTTCTGTGCCCATTGGATATGCCGCTGCTCGTCGTCCTGTGGCTCCCAGGCTGCAATTAGCTCAACCATTAGATGATCCTGCCGCAGTGCAAAAGCAGTCTCAGACACACCTACGCGACTCGCGGCTCCATGAAAGTGATGGATATTAATCGCCGAAAACGGAGAAGGCAATGGCAGTCCCTGTTCGATCAGTGCCTCGATCATCTCCGTCTGGAGTCCCTTAAGTGACTGAGTTTGGAGGTAGTAGTGACGACCCTTTGGAGTGAACGCATCCAAGCAGAACCATCGTGCCATGCGCCGTGAACCAAGACAAAAGTTGACATAGAATTGCTCCTTAAAGTGATTCAGCGTTCTAATATTGACCTTCAGCACAAACTTAAACTAACCGAAGACTTCGCCAACTCAGCGCTCGATCATTGAGTAGAACGCTTCTTGTCTATTAATTCCACGCGATCGATTTGACCAATTTGTACCGGATAAGCTTGTTTCAGCAACTCAGCAACTTCTTGCGCGATCGCAATCAGGGTATGATTCACCGAGGAGTCGCGAAGAGAATCAGTCTGAGGTGTACCTTCATGCTCAGAATCATTTCTGCCTTGTACTAGTAAATGCGTCATAGAACTACCCTCAATGAAATAACAAAACTGCTTTCGTCTATTACTAATGTTGATGAGTTATAAAAAGAGCTTAGTAACTTGCAGCAACAATGGCTGCCATCAACTCTGCCATTTTCCAGCGTCCGGTATATCGAATGTTATTGATGAAGAGGGCTGGAGCAGCCGTTACTCCACTCTTGCATCCACCTTCGATATCTTCGTGGATACGATCGATATGCACTTGTTTAGGCAAGTCTTTGAGAAACTGAGGAATATCAAGCCCTAAATTGTTGGCGTACTCGACAAGATAACCGTTCTCCAACCTTTGTTGATGGGCAAATAAAGTATCATTCATTAACCAAAACTGTCCTTGGACAGCGGCGGCTTGGGCGGCTTGGGCTGCCCGTTGAGCTTGGGGATGAATCTGTGCTTGCGGAAAATGACGGAAGATGAAGCATAAATAATCCTCTCCAAAACAAGTATTCAGCTCTCGTTCGATCGCTTTAATCATCTTGTAAACGTCTGCACTTCTGGAGCATTGATAGTCTCCATACATCACCAGCACTACCTTGGCACTCAACACACCTTGAATCCAATCTTGGGTTGAAGGTGGTACAAGTAAGGAACTGTGGCTACGATCGTCGTTCATCTTTCTACATCTGCATCAAACATGGAACCTTGCAATTGACTTGCATGGGTTCATTGATTGCATAACTGTTTGCATAGATTCAATATAGGCGATCGCCTTCAAGCTGTCGTCTATAGCAAGTTAAAATTTTTACAGTATAAATTGATAGAGCAACCATGCTATCGTGAAGTAGAAGGCTGGTTCTAACTCAAGTTAGAATCCCAATTCTATCGAAAGTACATCCTATAAATTAACAATGCCGCGTTTAACGGCAACAATTACAGCTTGGGTGCGATCGCTCACATCCAATTTATTCAAAATCCGATTGACATGAGATTTGACAGTGCCTTCGCCGATACTCAAAGCAGCCGCAATATCGGCATTACTCATCCCCCGTGCCAGTGAGCGGAGTACTGCTAGTTCTCTTTCACTCAGTTCTGGGTTGCTGAGGCGCTGTACCAACTTTGCTCCCACATCAGGCGGAATATACTGCTGACCCCGATGAACGGTACGAATCGCATTCAGTAGCTCGTCAGGTTCAGTTTCTTTCAACAGGTATCCTTTTGCTCCTGCTGCAATCCCCGATAGATATCTTCGTCACTATCATACGTTGTCAGGACAATAATCCGAGCAGATTTAGTAGTAGCGCAAATCGCACCGATGGCGGCAACTCCTTCTACTTCAGGCATTCGCAGATCCATTAGCGTCACATCCGGTTGATGTTCCCGAAATAAGTTGATCGCCTGTTCCCCATTTTCGGCCTGAGCAATCACGCTCATGTCTGGGTCACGGTTAATAATCGTGGCTAATCCTTGCCTAAAAATGGAATGATCGTCTGCAATCAGAACCCGAATTGTCGTGGCTTCGCTCATCGTGATGCTCACTCCCGATCGACGGTGACAATCATCTCTGTTCCTTGTCCAGGTTGACTCCTAATCGTGAGTTGTGCGCCGATGCGCTCTGCTCGCTCGCTCATGCCTAATAAGCCAAAACCCTCGGAGGATGGGATACTCCCAACTCCAAAGCCTTGTCCATTGTCTTTCACGCGCAAGCAAACCCGATCGCGATCGTAGACTAGCTCCACTCGAATTTCGTCAGCATTGGCGTGTCTGATCGCA
>NZ_BAACAP010000018.1:0-3705 GCF_045865695.1 Scytonema hankhaensis NUACC26 | reverse complement strand
TCGGCTTGGGTATCGTTCCACTCCATCAGGAGTTGATTTTGTTCGTTGGCAGTGAGCAGTGGTAGTTCTGATAGCTTCTGATGGGGATCGCTAACAACTGCTTCTAGCAAAGTTTGATAGTGTCCTGCCATTCGTACAATCGTGGCTGCGTCAAATAAGTCAGTATTGTATTCGATAACCCCCATCAGTCCAGCGCCTGTGTTCTCTAGAACTAGAGTCAAATCAAACTTGGCTGTGGAGCTTTCGGCTGCTAATAGACTTCCCGTTAAGTCGCTAAATTGTAACTCCGATAGCGGCGCTTGCAGGGTAAACATCACTTGGAACAGTGGTGTATGGCTTAAAGAACGCTCTGGCTGCAATTGCTCGACCAACTGCTCAAAGGGCACGTCTTGATGGGCATAAGCACCAAGCGCCATTTCCCTCACTTGCGACAGTAAATCGCTAAAACTAGGGTTGTCAGACAAATTAGCACGTAGCACTAAAGTGTTGGCGAATAATCCGATTAACCTTTCGGTTGCGCCATGATTGCGGTTGGCAATCGGTGTGCCCACACAGATGTCAGTTTGGTCGGTGTAGCGATACAGCAATGTTTGAAATGCTGCCAACAGCGTCATGAACAGCGTCACTCCTTGTTTCTGGCTCAAGGCAGCAAGCGCTTCGCTCAGTTCTTTCGAGAGTGAGAGTTTCTCAATTGCCCCGTTGTAAGTTTGAATCGCTGGTCGCGGTCGGTCGGTTGGCAGTTCCAACAGAGCCGGCGCACCCGCAAGTTGTTCTTTCCAATATACCAGTTGCTTTGTCAGCACTTCTTGTTGCAACCACTGCTGCTGCCAATGAGCAAAGTCAGCGTACTGAATGGGTAATTCTGGCAGCGCTATTGGTA
Source organism: Scytonema hankhaensis NUACC26 (assembly GCF_045865695.1). Taxonomy (NCBI): domain Bacteria; kingdom Bacillati; phylum Cyanobacteriota; class Cyanophyceae; order Nostocales; family Scytonemataceae; genus Scytonema; species Scytonema hankhaensis. Next base: position 2,825 of record NZ_BAACAP010000018.1, on the reverse strand, counting down.
GATTATTGTATTTAGCTTGGTAGACTGCTGCTAACTCGTTCACCAGCACGCCCATTGACCACCAATCTGAAACCATGTGATGCATCACCAGTAGCAGGATGTGTTCTGTGGGTTGAAGCTGGAATAAAATAGCCCGCACTAATGGGTCAGTTACGAGGTCAAACGGTTGCGCTACTGCTTCAATTCTCAATTGTCGGCAAGCGCTGTCTCGCTCTTTTAGCTCAAGGTGTTGCAAGTCTACGACTGTCGGTGTTATGGTCACCCTATCGGCGATCGCTTGCATCGGTTGCCCATCTACTGCTACAAAGTTGGTGCGTAGAACTTCATGGCGGCTGATGATGTGATTGAGACTGTACTCAAGAGCAGCGATGTTGTGGAAATGACCTTCAAAACGCACAGCTGCGGCGACGTTGTAAAAGCCACTATTAACCTCTAACTGCTGTAGGAACCACAAGCGTTGTTGGGCAAACGACAGAGGTAGTTTTCCTTCTCGTGAAACGGGGAGAATCGGAGGGAGTGTGGAACTTGAGGTGATATTCGCCTTTTGCAGAAACGCGAGTATTTCCGTTTTGCGCTCTTGCAACTGAACGCGCAGGGACGGTGTTAGTGTTCCCTCAGGAGCACTACACCTCAAGCGCTCACCATCTGCCCACAGCTTTATATCCAAACTGCATAAGTAAGACAAAAATTCTTCGATAGTTTTCATAACTCTATCTCCTCTCGGTCGTTCGTCATATCATCGGGTAGAGCGTGTATTTGTTGTACTATCGAACGAATCTTTTCAATGCGCTCGGCTAGTCCCGCAACACTAGACTCCTCAAACAGGATGTTTAAGGGCAACTCAACTTGGAAGGTTTCGCGCATCCTAGAAATGAGTTGGGTGGCTAGCAAGGAATGTCCCCCTAATTCAAAGAAGTTGTCGTGAATGCCCACTTGCTCAATTCCAAGTAACTGTTGCCAGATGTTGGCAATAGTTTGCTCCACTTCATTGCGAGGAGCAACATAAGCATTACTGAGTTGAGGTCTTGGATGTGCTGGTCTTGATGAGATTGCGTTTTCTAACGGTTCCAAGGAATTTTTTGGAGCATTTTCCAACTCATCCCGAATCCTTAAATCTCTGGTAGATACTACAACTTGGGATAATTTACTTTCCAAAATGCGGTTAAAGGCATCTACACCCTCATCGGGCAATATCGCTTGTTTAAGAATTTCATGACGTAATTTTTGGAGTTCGAGTGGTAGTGCTACGTTTACTGCCATGCCCACTTGCCAAGTATCCCAGTTAGTAGATACCGTGAAAGTGCCACCTTTGGAATTCTTGTAGTGAGCAAAGGCGTCAAGAAAGGCATTTGCACTAGTATAATCTACCTGCCCAAATCCTCCTAGGATTGCATTAATTGATGATGTAAGAATAAAGAAATCCAGAGGAATATCCTTAAAGATAGAATCGAGAACTAGGGTGCCTTTTACTTTAGGTGCTAGGATTTTCTCTACAACATCTGGAGTTTTGCCTTGAATCACGCCGCCTCCAGGAACTCCCGCAGCATGGAGCACTCCATTAATCTGACCAAATTTATCCTTTGCCTGAGCAATAGCTTCTTGCATTTGTTGGCGATCTCCAACATCTGCACCGAGCGCCAAAACCTCAGCACCTAGTTCTTCCAGTTCTTGAACTTTCCGGATTTTTATGCTAACACTATCTTCAGCCTCATGACTAGTAAGCCATTGTTCCCACTCCTCTCTCTGGGGCAAAGGTGAACGTCCGATCAGGATAAGTTTGGCTTGTGCAGTTTTCGCCAAATGTTCCGCCAGCACAAGTCCAACGCCTCCAAGTCCACCCGTAATCAGATAGACTCCCCCTTTCCTTAAGCCTGGTGTCCCTTTGTCAGACTTATCTAACTGAATTGGCTCAAAAGTTTGTACCCAACGATGAAACCCACGATAAGCAATAAAGCGATCGCAGAATTGAGTTGTTAGTTCTGCCAGCAGCTGGTCTATGAGTTTTTCCTCGTGCCAACTTCCTTTTGGAGGAATCACAACATCAATACTGCAACAGCTTATGTTTGGGTATTCTTGCGCTATGACCTTAACAGGTCCAAGTATAGTTGCTTTCTCCGGGCACAGCACCTCAACGCCTGTGACTTCCTGCATATTGTTGGAAACAACCGCGATTTGCAGCTCGTCGTTCATACTCTGTTTCCCAAGGGCTTGTGCTAGAAACAGCAGACTATAAAATCCTAAATCTTGAGCTTTGTCAATCGATTCAAGTCCTGATTCTGCTTCACTGTTCGGCGTGACATTCCATAAATGAACAATTGTTTGTGGAGTTTTACCCAGTGCGTACAGTTCATTGAGCAGGGCATTGTAGTCATTACCTTCTTTGGGATTTAAGGTATATGTATGCTCGCTCAGCTTTGTAAACTCCGACCCGACCTTCACTGTAATGACATTCTGTCCCTCTAGTTCAAGTTTTTCCACCAGTTGAGAGCCTAAGCCACACTCATCAATAAACACCAGTGTATTCGCCTGAACTGGTATTTCATTTAGTTTACGGGCGTTGAGCGGGGAGCGTTTCCAGGAAGGAATGTAAAACCAGTCAGCGATGTTTGGCTTTTTGTGTGGTTGAGATGTTGAAGACAACATTTCTACACTAGTCTTGACAGCATCTGCTTGTTTTTGAGGTTCAATCCAGTAACGCTGGTGCTCAAATGGATACGTTGGCAAGGGGAGGCGATGGCGCTGCTCGCGAGCATAAAATCCCGACCAATCCACCTGTACCCCTGCAAGCCAGAGCTTCCCTAATGTAGTCAGCAAGAATGCAACAT
>NZ_BAACAP010000017.1:0-3649 GCF_045865695.1 Scytonema hankhaensis NUACC26 | reverse complement strand
GGATTCGTATTTTCCCTGATAAACCCGTTACCATGCGTCCAGCAGAAACACGTATGGGTTCCGGTAAAGGTTCTCCAGAGTTTTGGGTAGCTGTTGTGAAACCGGGCAGAATTTTATTTGAAATTGCTGGTGTAACAGAAGAAATTGCTCGCGAAGCCATGCGATTGGCGGCTTACAAGTTGCCTATTAAAACTAAGTTCATCAAACGCTCTGAAGAAGAGCAACAGCAGGTGTAAGTTATGGCTCTTCCTAAAATATCAGAAGCAAGAGAATTAACTGACGAACAATTGGCTCAAGAAATTCTCGACGTAAAAAAACAACTGTTTCAACTGCGCTTGCAAAAAGCCACTAGACAGTTAGAAAAACCCCACCTATTCAGACACGCCCGACATCGCTTAGCTCAATTACTGACAGTAGAACACGAGCGCAAGCGGGCTTCTGAAAGTCAAGAAAAGAGTGAAGCAGCAGAGTAGGAAATATGGCAGTAAAAGAACGAGTGGGCATGGTCGTGAGCGACAAAATGCAAAAGACGGTAGTCGTTGCCGTAGAAAACCGCTCTCCTCACCCCAAATACGGCAAAACCGTTGTTAAAACAAGACGCTATAAGGCGCACGACGAAGAAAATAAGTGCAAAATAGGCGATCGCGTTCGGATTCAGGAAACTAGACCTCTTAGTAAAACTAAACGCTGGACAGTGGCTGAAATCCTAACCACCAAGAACGCTGAGTTAACGAAATAGTTGTTAGATAGCTAACAACGCATGCAAGGGAGATAAACAGTGATTCAGACCCAAACTTACCTCAATGTCGCAGATAACAGCGGTGCTCGCAAATTGATGTGCATCCGCGTTCTAGGTGCAGGAAACTGCCGCTACGGCTTTGTAGGCGATAAAATTATTGCTGTTGTTAAAGACGCAATTCCTAATATGGCTGTCAAAAAGTCTGATGTTGTGGAAGCAGTGATTGTTCGCACTCGCCACAGCATACGTAGAGATAGCGGGATGAGCATTCGCTTTGACGACAACGCCGCAGTGATTATTAACAAAGACGGTAACCCCAAAGGAACCCGCGTCTTTGGTCCCGTAGCACGAGAACTGCGTGACAAAAACTTTACCAAAATTGTTTCTTTGGCTCCGGAGGTGCTGTAATGGCAACCAAAAAGAAGGAAAAGCCCAAATTTTATAAAATGCACGTCAAAACTGGTGACACCGTACAGGTAATTGCTGGAAAAGACAAGGGCAAGGTGGGTGAAATTATTAAAGCACTCCCCCAAGAGAGTAAAGTCATCGTCAAAGGTGTCAACATTAAAACAAAGCACGTTAAACCCCAACAGGAAGGCGAATCCGGTCGTATTGTTAACCAGGAGTACCCTATCCACAGTTCTAACGTCATGCTTTATTCTACTAAGCAAAACGTTGCCAGTCGTATTTGCTACACTTTCACTGCCGAAGGTAAGAAAGTTAGAATGCTAAAGAAAACTGGTGAAATTATTGATAAATAAATTATGAATTATGAATTATGAATTATGAATTATAAAACTTTTAATTGAATTCATAATTCAGCATTCATCATTCATCATTCAAACCTTTCCTGACCAAGCCCAGGGAATTTAAGGACAAAAGACTATGGCAGCACCAAGACTGAAAACTGTATACCAAGAGACTATAGTACCCAAACTGATGAAGCAGTTTGAATATACAAACATTCATCAAGTACCAAAGTTGACTAAAGTGACTGTCAACCGAGGTTTAGGGGAGGCATCTCAAAATGCTAAAGCACTAGAAGCGTCTTTAAGCGAAATTGCACTCATTACCGGACAAAAACCTGTAGTGACCCGAGCCAAAAAAGCGATCGCTGGCTTTAAAATTCGTCAAGGAATGCCTGTAGGTATTATGGTTACTCTTAGAGGCGAACGGATGTACGCCTTCTTAGATCGTTTGATCAACCTGACACTACCAAGAATTCGTGACTTTCGCGGTATTAGCCCTAAAAGCTTTGATGGTCGGGGTAATTACACTTTAGGTGTCAGAGAACAATTGATATTTCCGGAAGTCGAGTACGACAGCATCGATCAAATTCGTGGTATGGACATTTCTATCATTACCACAGCAAAAAATGATGAAGAAGGTCGCGCTTTACTAAAAGAAATGGGAATGCCTTTTCGCGAGCAATAAGTTGATTTAAAGAGGAAAAGATGGCGGTAAACGACACAATTGCAGATATGCTGACGCGCATTCGCAATGCCAACATGGCGCGGCATCAAACAACGCACGTGCCATCCACAAAGATGACTCGCAGTATCGCAAAAGTACTGCGGGAAGAAGGTTTTATTTCTGATTTTGAAGAAGTAGGAGAAGGCGTTAAACGCGAACTCACAATCTCCTTAAAGTACAAAGGTAAAAATCGCCAACCCCTAATTACCTCCTTAAAGCGGGTAAGCAAACCTGGTTTGCGAGTTTACTCTAACAAGAAAGAGCTACCACGAGTACTAGGCGGTATTGGCATTGCCATTATTTCCACATCTAGCGGTATCATGACAGACCGGGAAGCACGGCGTCAAAACTTAGGTGGAGAAGTACTTTGCTATGTTTGGTAGATATGGTGTTAGTAGTTAGTAGTTAGTGGTTATTGGTACTTTTTGACAACAACTAACAACTAACAACCAACAACTAACAATTAACAACTAACAAAAGGTAAAGTTATGTCTCGAATTGGTAAACGACCAATTAAAGTTCCCGCAAAAGTAGAAGTGACTGTTGATGGCACAAAGGTAATTGTTAAAGGACCCAAAGGTGAACTTTCTCGCCAATTACCCAGCCAAGTCACAGTTTCCCAAGAGGGAGAAATACTACAGGTGACCCGTCGGGATGATTCCCGTATATGCCGCCAAATGCACGGTTTATCCCGTACTTTGGTTTCCAATATGGTTGAAGGAGTTTCTCAAGGTTTTCAACGCCGTTTAGAAATTCAAGGGGTCGGTTACCGAGCAGCCGTTCAAGGTCGTAACTTGGTTTTGAACATGGGTTATAGCCATCAGGTACAAATTGTTCCCCCAGAAGGAATACAGTTTGCCGTTGAGAACAACACCAACGTTATTGTCAGTGGTTATGACAAAGAAGTGGTAGGCAACATAGCAGCTAAAATTCGCGATGTTCGTCCGCCAGAACCATATAAAGGTAAGGGTATTCGTTACGCCGGTGAAGCCGTCAGACGTAAAGCTGGTAAGACTGGTAAGGGTAAGAAGTAAAAATGAAGAAGACTCGTAAAGAATCAAGGGAACGTCGTCAAAGACGGATTCGCGGCAAAGTCAGTGGAACTGCGGAACGTCCAAGGTTATCTGTATTTCGCTCTCACCAGCATATTTATGCTCAGGTGATTGATGATACACAACATCATACTTTAGTAGCTGCCTCCACTGTAGAACCAGAATTGAAATCTAAATTGTCTTCGGGTGGAAACTGCGACGCTTCCATAGAAGTTGGTAAGTTGATTGCATCTCGTTCTTTGTCTCAGGGGATTGCAAAAGTTGTCTTTGACCGTGGTGGAAACCTTTATCACGGACGTGTTAAAGCACTCGCTGAAGCAGCCCGTGAAGCTGGTTTGGATTTTTAAATTAGTCATTGGTCATTAGTCATTAGTCATTGGTCATT
>NZ_BAACAP010000016.1:0-3631 GCF_045865695.1 Scytonema hankhaensis NUACC26 | reverse complement strand
AAATGTTGGGTTTCGTTCCTCAAACGCCACGTCACTCAACGGGGGAAACCCCCGCACTTTTTGTGGCTCCCCAACCTACGTATTTTCGGATTTTTACGCAAAACCTACGCAGTATTGACTCCTATCCCGGTTGAAGATTGCTTAATTAAGCGCGAGCTTTCAGGATGATTAAAGTTTCAGGATCGTCTTTAAACCCCCGTGCTAATTCTCGCAATGCAGCTTTTTGCACGTTTGAATCATTAGAACTCGCGCAATCTTTCAGGATATTCAAGATATCAAGATCGTTTTTAAACCCTCGTGCTAATTCTCGTAACGCGACTTTTTGAACGTTTGAATCATTAGTTTTAGCGGAATCTTTGAGGATAGTTAAAGTATCGGGATTATGTTTGAATCCCCGTGCTAATTCTTGCAATGCGACTGCTCGCACATCTGAATCATCACTCATAGCACTCATTTTCAGGATGGTTAAAGTATCGGGATCGTCTTTAAACCCTCGTGCTAATTCCCGCAATGCAACGACTCGTACTTTCCAATCATCAGCAGTGGTATTAGCTTTAAGAATGGTTAAAGTATCGGAGTCCTCTTTAAACCTCCGCGCTAATTCTTGCAATGCCTCTGCTTGCATATCCAAACCATCATTACTAGTAGCACAAGTTTTAAGCCAGGGTAAGATTTGGGGATCGTCTTTGTAAGTATGGGCTAATTCTCGTAATGCGACCGATCGCACGTCCAAATCGCGATCGCTAGTGGCACGAGTTTTAAGCCACGATAAGATTTGGGGATCGTCTTTGAATGTATGGGCTAATTCTCGTAATGCGACTACTCGTACTCTCCAATTATCATTAATAGCGACATTTTTGAGAATGGTTAAGGTATCGGAGTCATCTTTGAACCCTCGTGCTAATTCTTCTACCGCCTCTGCTCGCACATCCAACTCTTTATCATCAGTAGCAGCAGTTTTGAGGATAGTTAAGGTATCGGGATCGTGTTTGAACCCTCGTGCTAATTCTCGCAATGCTGTTGCTCTTACCTTCCAACTATCAGCACTCACATTAGCTTTAAGGATGGTTAATGTATTGGGGTCATGTTTGAACCCGCGTGCTAATTCTTGTAATGCTACTGTTCGCACCCTCCAATCATCCGCATTAACAGCAGTTTTCAAAATCATTAAGGTTTCGGAATCGTGTTTGAATCCCCGCGCTAGTTCTTGCAATGCTGCAGCTTGCACTTCCAAATCATTAGCCTTATAACCAATTACGCGAGAAGTTACGATCGCTTGGACATTGGGATAGTCATTGGTAAAGCGATGAATATTAGTTATCACATCTTCTCTTGAGCCAGGATCGAATACCTCATCCAAACCATCAAACATAACCAAAGCGTTACCAGCTTTCAATTGTGCGTGTAATTGTTGCTGATTTAAGTGAGCGATCGCCCAAGGAAAATGCTTAATTTTAATGGATGGGCTAGATGAAGTCTATGACCAACAAAGCCGTAAAGGTATCGTAGAACGTATTAACCAGTTTGTCGAGCAGTTTCCTACTAACAAATTTGTCATCACTAGTCGTATTGCTGGTTACCATGAAGTACAACTTAGCGATCGCTTTACCGAATTTACCATAGAAGACATGGACAGCGAACAGGTAGAGAGGTTTCTGTATCGCTGGTGTCCCACGATTGAAAAAATCCAGCAACCAGAAGCTGGTGAGGAACAATGGCAAAAAAAATGAATAGAGCAAGCGCAAGATATTTTGAAGGCAATTGAAGACAATGAAGGAGTGAAGCGGTTAACAGCAAACCCCTTACTATTAACAATATTGGCACTGATTCACCGTAACGGCGAACATTTGCCAGAGCGTCGGGTAAAGTTGTACGACTTAGCAGTACAAACTTTGATAGAAGATTGGCAACTCAGTAAAAAATTACCTGATACTCCAAAGGTGATGCTTAAGGAAACCGAAGTCGTACAACTTTTAGCACCTTTAGCATACTGGATGCATGAGGAGAAACCTTCGGGTTTAGTGACACAAGCGGAAGTCGAGGAAAAGCTCGTAATTGAGCTAGCCAATCTCAATGATACTAACCCAAAATCGAATTCTGTTCGTCAAGAAGTCACACAGTTTTTGCGAAAAGTGAGAGAAACCACAGGTTTGTTTATAGAACGGACACCTGGAGTTTATGGTTTTATGCACTTGACATTTGAAGAATATTTTGCTGCTCGTTATATAGCAGACAAAGATCGAAGTGATATTCTACAACTTCTTGAAAAACACCGTTATGAATCTCGTTGGGATGAGCCTCTTTTATTAACTTTAGGGTATTACGGAAATTTTTCTCCTACTCAGTTATCTAAGTTACTAGAAATACTATTTTCTTATTTGAAAAAGTATGAACCTGTTCTGCAAAATGGGGAAATCAAAATTAAAAACTCTTCATCTAATGATGCAAAAATTATTTGGTTAAAGGCTGACTCTACAGGTAACTTGCAGCAAGCAGAACTTAAACTGAAAGATTTACTGTTTGCAGGACAGGCGATCGCGGAAGTTGACGCAAAAGCAAGTTTTCGCAAAGATCTTATTCAGAAGTTAGTTCTCACCTATATTGGTATAGATGATAATTCTGAAGAGGATGTGGCTCAGCAACTTCTCAAACTACTTCGTAAAATAGAACTGTTTCATCAAAAAACTGAAGTCATAGATATTTTAAAAGAAATAGCGAATGATACAACACTGTCAGCAGAGCTTCAAATTAAGGCAAAAACAGCTATTCTTTATATTGCTTGTGGTGACTTAATACGATTGATAGATTATGCTGTGGAAATTGTAAATCAATTAGAACCTGAACTATTTTACTCCATAATGGAGCTTATGGGAGAGTTGGGCGAAGACATAACATCTTCTCTTGAAATTAGCCAAAAGCGACATGATTTTGATACAGTTTATCAAAATATATTAATTTTCTTAACTGGAATATCTTATGTTCGGAAAAATAAATATGAAAAAGCTGTTGAAATTCTGGAAGACATAGAAGAAAAGTTAGACAAGAGCTTCAGATCCTATCTTTGCTGGGTATTGGCTCAATGTTATGAAGAGAGTGAAAAGTATGAAAAGGCAAATAACTACTACTATCAGTCTAACCTAGCTAATTACCCTCAGCAAAACTCTTTGTTGATTTTCTGGAGACATTGGGGTTGGTGTCAAAGATTAGACAAAAAATATGAACAGTCGCTATTTTATTACCAAAAGGCATTGGCGCTCGCAGAGCAAATTCTAAATTTTAAACACAAGGCGAATGCTTTCTACAATATTGCGAGAGTTTATCAAGATTGGGGAAAATACGCACAGGCAATAGATTATCATCAACAAAGTCAAGAACTTTATCAACAACTAGGACGAGACAAGAATGTCGCTAACCAATGGTCTTGGATGGCTACTTGTTATAGAGAATGGTGTAAGTACGAGCAAGCTATTCAATGTGCCAACCAATGCTTAGTTCTACGTCAGCAGTTAGATGATAAAATAGGCGTTGCTAATGCTCATAATCGGTTGGGTCGCATTTATCAAGCGTGGGGTCAACACGCACAAGCAATCAATTACTATCAACAAAGCCGGGAAGCATACCAGCAGTTGGG
>NZ_BAACAP010000015.1:0-3579 GCF_045865695.1 Scytonema hankhaensis NUACC26 | reverse complement strand
CCCAACATTTAATTGAATTATAACGAAACCCAACATTTAATTGAATTATAACGAAACCCAACATTTAATTGAATTATAACGAAACCCAACATTTAATTGAATTATAACGAAACCCAACATTTAATTGAATTATAACGAAACCCAACATTTAATTGAATTATAACGAAACCCAACATTTAATTGAATTATAACGAAACCCAACATTTAATTGAATTATAACGAAACCCAACATTTAATTGAATTATAACGAAACCCAACATTTAATTGAATTATAACGAAACCCAACATTTAATTGAATTATAACGAAACCCAACATTTAATTGAATTATGGAGTTTCCTTTAATCGAAGTATTGGATTTCATTTCGTTTTACCAACCTACACAATACGTTTTTCAATTTAATATTCACCTTATAAAGGATTTCTTATTAAGATTTTTATAGATATAAACAAGCAGAACCGAAAAAAATTGTATCATATATATTGCAAGAGAATCTGAGAATCTATATAAACCAGAAGCTAACATTAGTGAGAGTACCAACACCAGTAAAAATTTCATCTAGAGAATTAGAAGCACGTGGCTGGACACCGAAAGATTTAGTAGAAATTATGAGTTGTCCAGTTCAAACCATCAACGAAATTATCCGAGGAAGTAAGCAAATTACATCAGAAATAGCTATTGAACTCTCCCAAGCTTTAGGGAATTCTCCTGAGTTCTGGACAAACCTTGAGGCAAAATATCGTCTTCATCTAGCAGGAAAAGAAAAAAAGGCTTCTGCTAATTCTGCTTCTTCTACCTTCAATGCTCCTGATGCTCTTAATAACCAAACCATCGAGCCTACTGGCACTGGAAGGTCTACTACTTCTATAACAACTAGTAGCAAATCAGGTTCCCAAACAAATGCATCCCACCAAAACCATGTGCGTTGGTTAAAGGGGTCATCGCTAGATTCAAACCAGCTAATCCAATCCATTACAGACCATTTTTCTTCTTCCTCTTGAATTTGTTGTTGTTTGTGGGAAAGCGTGTGCCATCTGATTAAATCTTCCTCCTCCTCTTCCAAAGTGCGTTCAGGCGCACAGGTTTTAACAAACCAATCCGGTAGTTTCTTTCTCCATTCGTCTTCGGATAACCAAACCGTTTCGTACTGTTGGAGTACTATCCCAAGAATTTCGCGACAATTTTGTAAGACGACACTCGCATTACCTCGACAGTGAACCTTGAACAGTAATAGTGCAACTCCCTCCACCGTATCATCTTGTAAAGCACCAAACTGTAAATGTCTAAGTTCGTCTTTGGGTTTCATGGCAATATAAGCCTACCTTGGTGAGGTTCTTAGAAAATGGCTGTCAACGCCGTTCTATTCTTTAATAAAGACAAATACTTATTTCAGCATACAAGATTAGTTTGACTATTCCTACTTATACCAAGCTGAAATAAAGAATTGCGACAGTTCTTAGTGTGAAATTTGTAGATTGGTTTTGTGGTTGCAAGAGATGTGTCTGTATCTTGGCTTCTAAGAATTGCCATGATTTCAACCACATCATTTTCAATGCGGTAATAGATGCTATGCACACCACATACACTGCGGCGATAGCCTTTACGAATAAAATCAACTTCGGGGTATAAATAGAGCTGTGCAGCTATCTAGCTACAAGTGTTTGGATCTTCACAATCCGATCCCGCCTCATTTTTCTGGGAGGGATCGCGGTACTTTCCCTAAATGTCATGATTTTATGACATAAACATAGCTATTTGATACTAAAAACGCTCCCCAACAAGTTGAATATCATGTTTTCATGACATAGCGATCCCCGAATAGGTAATAAATCCGTAGAAAAGGTAAAAGTGTATCGCGAACCCCCTTGATCCCTACAGGGGGTTATTAGCTAATATTCACTTAACAAAGGTTCCTCTACTCCCGAAGAAAAATGTGCTGATTTTGGCATAGTAGGGAATAGGAAAGGAGTCTTTAGACCCTGGTCGAGAACCTCACGACTAAGGTCGGGAGCTAGGTGAAATTCTGAATCTGGCAAGCTTATCTTTTTGCAAGGTCGTGTTTGAGAAGTATAGCAATATACTACAGCGTATCTGTGCATTTCAAGTTTGCAGGTTCGGGCTATTAATTCAGGTTTAGACCAGCGTCGGAGTGGGAAGTCACGCCTTAAGGTTTTGGCATATCGCATTTAATTCTCATATAAAAGAAGAAGCAATAGCCTCAACACTAGGGAAAAGAAGCGTAAATCTTCTCCGTCGTGCTTTCCATTCCACATACCGAATGTGGGTTATCTGGGAAAAATTTTTTGACCTGCAATTTAAAAAAACACGCTTGTAAAGTTAGAAAACTCGGCAAAACCAGGAGTCAGGAATTAAGAAGTTCATCTGGGTTTTGATGGCACAATATAGCCGCGTTTAACCAGGGGATATTAAGAACCTTTCAAACGACTGGAGGCCAAAATCATGGCAAAAGAACGCCCACCACTAGAAGAGATGACGTTGCGGCAGCTACGTAGAGTAGCTAGCGAGTATGCCATCTCCCGATATAGCAGAATGCGGAAATCGCAATTGCTGGCAGCAATTCAAGAAGTCCAGCGCAGTAAAGTTTCTCTCAGCCAATCTCGTTCACTGGAGGCACAGGAAACCGTGGAAGCAGCTAAATTTGAGTTAGGTCAGGTAGATCGTACTGGTGGAACTCTTTCTGATGTTGATGAAGGACTCCCGGATCTGCCTGCAGGTTATGGAGAAAGTCGTATTGTCCTCATGCCTCGCGATCCTCAGTGGGCTTATACCTACTGGGATATTCCTAATGACCATAAAGAAGAATTGCGTCGTCAAGGCGGACAACAATTAGCTCTCCGGATCTATGATGTCACCGATGTCAGCTTGGATTATCAAAGCCCTCACAGCATCCAAGAATATCCTTGTGATGAGCTAGCAAGGGAATGGTATCTTCCCGTTCCAGTTAGCGATCGCGACTACGTAATTGACATTGGTTATCGTTGTGGTGATGGTCGTTGGTTAGTCCTAGCTCGTTCTGCACCCGTCCACGTTCCTCCTGTCTATCCTTCTGACTGGATTGAAGATGCCTTCATCACTGTCAACTTTGAGGAAGATTTGCGCGGCAAAACCTTCTACGAACTCGTTCCTCCTGCCAAGAAAGTTGCTGCTGCTGCTGCTGGTACTGCAACCAATGGCAACGCAATTTACGACCAAATCTTTGGCTTGGCGGAGTCTGCCGAAGCTTTACGGGTTGCAGGCTCTGTGTTTGGTTCCATGCAACACGTTCCTGGCTCTGTGGTTCCACAGCAAGCCATCAGTTCCTACGTCTTCCCCTCTGGCGTCGGTATGTGGGCAGTGCCTACTGTGTCCGGCTTGACAGAATCTGGTATCGGTATGTTTGCATCTGGTGCTGGCTTCTCTGGCGACGTACCCATGCGTCCTCGCAAGTTCTGGTTAATTGCTGATGCTGAATTGATTGTTTACGGTGCAACTGAACCTGATGCGACTGTAACAATTGGCGGTCGTCCAATTAAACTGAATCCAGATGGTACTTTCCGCTTCCAGATGTCCTTCCAAGATG
>NZ_BAACAP010000014.1:0-3397 GCF_045865695.1 Scytonema hankhaensis NUACC26 | reverse complement strand
GTTGTCACCTTATATAAAACTGAGAGCAACCAGAGTTTAATTGCCTATGTAACGGGAATTACCACAGATTTATCTACCCAATTAAAAAACGAGCTCAAATCCCGTCTACCGGATTACATGGTACCTGCTCATATCGTGGTACTAGATAAGTTGCCTTTAACTCCCAATGGCAAAATTGACCGTAAAGCTTTACCTGCTCCCAATGGCGGTGTTGAAGACTTATATGAAGCCCCACGCAACGAAGTTGAGAAACAACTAGCACAGGTATGGTCTGCTGTACTCGAACGTCAAGAAATTGGGATTCATAATAACTTTTTCGACTTGGGAGGTCATTCTTTATTGGCAATGAAATTACTCAATAATATTGAACTGGTGTTTGGGCAACAACTTTCCTTAAGCAGTTTATTTCAGAACCCGACTATTGCTCAACTGGCACAACAACTTTATCATACTCAGGCTCACCAGTCCCATCCCGATTTACTGTCTCTCCAACCTGGTGACTGGTCACTGGTCACTGGTCACTGGGGAGATGCAGCTCCTCTATATTGTCTTCCTGGCGCAAATGGTCACGGTTTCTACTTTCGAGATTTGGCAATAAATTTAGGAACTGAACGACCAGTGTATGGACTCGAAACACCAGGAAGAGATGGACTTAGCCCACTCCCAGACTCAGTAGCAGCTCATGCGAGTCAACTCATTGAGTTATTACGCCAACAGCAAGCTAAGAGTCCATACATACTAGCAGGATACTCTTCGGGTTGTGCTGTTGCTTTTGAAATGGCTTCCCAATTGGAACAGCAAGGTGAAAAGGTGAGTTTACTGGCTATCTTTGACGCTGGACTGGTTTCTCACCCTAGGTATTTAACTGATAGAGCAGATCTTGATTGGATTTGGCAAACAATTCAACGGATTGAAGCCTTAAAAGGGGTTTCTTTAGGACTGAAATACGATGATTTAGCAGATCAACCCAATGACCAAGCTCGTTGGGACAAAGCAGCAGAGTATTTATACCGTCATAATATCCTACCAGAACACTCAACCCTATCTTTACTTAAAACTAATATGAAAGTGATGAAAACGTTGACGCTCAATTACGCAAATTATCAGCCTAATTATCGAATTTCTGCCCCCATTATTTTATTCCGCGCTCAAGAAGTTCATGAGATTCTTTTACAAGAACTCCAAGCTATTTCTGATTACGATCTACCGGATTGGGGATGGCAATTTCATACTCAAAAGCCTGTCAAGGTGATATCTGTACCTGGAAACCACGGTCTAATGCTTTATGAAGCCAATGTAAAAATATTAGCCACAGAATTACAGGTGGCAATGGTAGATGGAGCAGGGTAGAAATTAACTCAAATCCAGAGTATCACTTATGAAAAAGTAAGCCCCTCAATTTATTGGTGTAAAACAATGGAAACCCTTTCTCTCAAAATTTCTGATGAAACCCTGCGGGATGGAGAACAACAAGCAGGTATTTTCTTCTCTTATTCAACCAAACAAAAACTTGCCCATTTGATTGCCCAAACCGGAGTTCATGGACTTGCCATCATGCCCAGTGTCTGCGAACAAGAAGAAGAGCTAGTCAAATCATTAGTATCAGAGGGATTAGATAGTTTGATTGCTGCTTCTACTTTAATGGGAAAGCAGCACATCGATCGCGCCAAAAGCTACGGAGTTAAGCGCATCATCCTGTTCCATGCCGTTTCTGACCGATTGCTGTTTCTGCGAGACCCCCAGCTCCGCTTTATGAGAGAGTTCAAAGGGAAAACCATTGATGATGGCATTTCAACTGAGGTCATTAATAGAATCCGCCAAAATGCTATTGATGTAATTGTGGAAAATTTGCACTATGCCACAAGGGTCGCTGGACTTAGAGTAGACTTTGCCGCCGAAGATGCTTCCAGAGCCGATTTTGACTTTTTGGTGCAATGTATCCGCTCATGCAGTCCTTATATCGAACACTTCTTGCTCTGCGATACAGTAGGAATTCTGAGTCCAGAAAAGAGCTATATTTGGGTTAACGACCTGCTCCAATCCACTATAGGAGTCGCTTTTGGAGTCCACTATCACAATGATATGGGCATGGCTCTCGAAAATACCCTCCAGTCCCTTATGGCGGGAGCGACTTTAGTATCGGGTACATTTGGCGGTATTGGGGAGCGAGCCGGAAATGTTGCCATCGAGCAAGTTTTAAATGGGTTGCAAGTCCGTTTCGGAATTGAAGTCAGCGGAATTAACTATGACGCTCTCGTCGTCGTAACCGATCTTATTGAGAAACTGGGGATTCGTCCCGCTCCCCCTTACTCTCAAGCTGCTCAAAGCCACGAATCAGGTATCCATGTCAATTCTTTGTTTTCCGATCCCAACAGCTATGCAGCATTCCCTTATAATACGATAGATGTTGTCTTTGGCAAATGGAGTGGAGTCAGTAATTTCCAGTATCTATTTGAAAAGAAATTGCACAATCCTCAACCGAGAGAGCAATATGAGAAAATGCGCTCCGCGATTAAATCTCTTGCTACCGAACAAGAACGCTATTTTACAGCCAACGAGGTGTTAGAGTTATGGGAAAATGGTGTCTTTGAATAATCCATAGCTCAGCCTCAAGAATCTAAATGAATTTTTAAGATATGCAGTCTACAAGTTTTCTTGATAAAACCTCAACGAATGATTCTTCTCCAAGTATTAATCAATTTTGGGAGAATGTGAGAGCGATCGCCGGACCTTACTGGTATCCAACAGAGGCAAGAGGAAGAGCATTTTCTGACGTGATTCGTTCATGGTTAATGCTCATTCTCCTGATATTATTAATCGTCGCCCTTGTGGCTGTAACTGCCTTTAATAGCTTTGTTAATCGCTATTTGCTCGATATCATCGTTGAAGAGAAAGATTTAACTAAATTGGTTAATACTTTATGGGTTTACGGTGGTGCCCTTGTTTGCGTAACTCTCTTAGTAGGATTTTCTAAATTTGTTAGAAAACAAATTGCTCTTGATTGGTATCAATGGCTAAATAATTCTATTTTGGAAAAATATTTGAGCAATCGTGCTTATTATAAAATCAACTTTAAATCCGATGTTGATAATCCCGATCAACGAATATTTAATTGCTGTTTACTTGGCTCAAGAATTGAATAAAATTAATCAAGAGGAACTCGAATTTGAAGCAGATTATACTTACAGCCTGACTCATGTTCGCAATCACGCTGAATCAATAGCTTTTTTTCAGGGAGAAAAAAAAGAAGTAAATATAATTCAGCGAAGATTTTATAATATTATTCAAAGTACTAAACGCAAGATTAATTGGGAGAGAACTCAGGATATTTTTAACAGAGGATATCAGGCGGCTATCCAAATATTCCCATTTATAGTATTCGGACCTTTACAGATTA
>NZ_BAACAP010000013.1:0-3242 GCF_045865695.1 Scytonema hankhaensis NUACC26 | reverse complement strand
GATGACCTGCGTGGCAAGCAGTGAGTGCCCGCCTAAATCAAAGAAATTATCATAAATTCCTACAGAATCAATACCCAAAGTTTGAGTCCAAATACCAGCAAGCACTTCTTCAATTGGGGTACGGGGAGCAACAAAAGCTTGGTCTAATTCGGGTCGTGCTGTGTCTGGGGCAGGTAATGCCCGTCGGTCTACTTTGCCGTTTGGAGTTAGTGGTAAAGTCTCCAGCATCACAAACGCTGATGGCACCATGTAGTCTGGCAACTTCTCCCTCAAAAAGCTCTTGAGCGCACTAATGCTCGGTACTTGTTCTAGTTGTTGGGGGACTACATAAGACACTAAGAATTTGTCACCCTGTTCGTCCTCGCGTAAAACTACTACAATCTGTCGTACTTGGGGATGCTGGCTCAGCGTTATCTCAATCTCTTGCGGTTCAATGCGGTAGCCACGAATTTTCACTTGATTGTCGATTCGCCCCAAAAACTCCAGATTGCTGTCGGGTAAATAACGAGCTATATCTCCAGTTTTGTACAACCGTTCTCCTGGTTTTTGACTCAAAGGATTAGGGATAAATTTCTCGGCGGTTAATTCTGGGTGGTTGAAATAACCTCTTGCCAATCCATCCCCACTGATATACAGTTCACCCTTGACACCAATAGGCACAGGATGTAAGTATTTATCCAGTACGTAAACCTGCGTGTTTGCAATTGGATGTCCAATTGTTACTACATTATCCCCTTGCTTCACCCAGGCAAAAGTCGAATAAGTAGTGTCTTCTGAAGGACCGTAAAGATTGAAGACCTGCTGGATAGTATTCTGTTGATAGATTTGCTGTACAAGTTGATGCGGAAGGGGTTCGCCAGCTAGGTTAACTATGGATACCGAAGCAGGTAAGCGCTCCATCCTTAGTAATTCAGTCATAACTGAAGGAACCGTATTTAGCAAAGTGACATATTCAGCTTCAGACAAACTAGGTAATTGCAACACGTTTTCGGCTAGAATAACCTTTCCTCCCCAACTAAGGGGAACAAACAGTTCAAAGACAGATAAATCAAAGCAGATAGATGTTGAAGCCAAGACACCAGTAAAATACTCTGAAGCAAAAAGTTCTCTCGCCCAAGTTAACAATGCCACTGAACTGTGATGTTTAATTCCAACTCCCTTGGGACGTCCTGTAGAACCTGAAGTGTAGATGACGTAGGCTAAATGCTCAGCTTGCACTGAAATCGGTCGAGTGTTCACATTATCCTTAACGCTCACATTCCAGTTGTTATCAAGACACAGTACTTGGGCATTATGCTTAGGAAGCTCACTAACCAGCAGCTGCTGAGTCACTAGCACTGATATCTGGGAATCTGTTAGCATAAAGGTCAGTCGCTCTTGGGGTAATTGCGGGTCTAACGGCACATATGCACCACCAGCCTTAAGAATACCCAACAGCCCCACTACCATCTCAATCGAGCGCTTGACGTAAATACCTACTAGTACCTCAGGTCCTACCCCCAGCCTTTGCAAATGATGCGCTAGCTGATTAGCGCGCTTGTTAAGTTCTTGATAGGTTAACTGCTGGTCTTCAAAGACCACAGCAACAGCATCTGGTGTTCGCTCCACTTGCGCCTCAAACAGGTGATGGATACAAGCATCTGTCGGATAGTCGGTTTTAGTTTTGTTCCACTCCACCAACTGCTGATGTTGCTCAGTTGCGGTTAGCAAAGGCAACTCCCAGAGCCGTTGCTCACGATTGGCGACAATGCCCTCGACCAAGGTCTGAAAATGTCCTAGCATCCGGGTAATGGTGGCGGCGTCAAACAGGTCGGTGCTGTACTCCAATATGCCTACCAACCCTGAATGGGTTTCCTCCAAAGACAAACTCAAATCAAATTTTGCGGTTGTATTTTTTCTTTGTATAGAACTTAAGATCAGTTCTGGTAGCCTCAACTCATCCATTGGGGCATTTTGTAGGACAAACATCACCTGGAATAGCGGGTTATGGTTCAGGTTTCGCTTGGGCTGTAAAGCTTCTACTAAATACTCGAAGGGCAAATCTTGATGAGCATAAGCTCCCAGAGCGACCTCTCTCATTCGCCCCAACAGCTCCTGAAAGCTGGGGTTATCTGATAAATTGGTGCGTAAAACTATGGTATTGACAAAGAAGCCAATCAAACCCTCAATCTCAACTCGGTTACGGTTAGCAATGGGCGAGCCTACCACAATATCATCTTGCCCACTGTAGCGATGAAATAGCGTTTTGAAGACTGCTAGCAGGGTCATGAACAACGTGACCCCTTCTTGGCGGCTTAAGGTCTTAAGCTCCTCAGTCAGCTCATGGGATAGTGAGAACGATTGTGTTGCACCTTGGAAAGTCTGAATCGCCGGACGGGGACGGTTAGTGGGCAACTGTAACACAGGGCATCCACTCAACTGTCGTTGCCAATAAACCAGTTGTGCCTCTAATACTTTTCCCTGTAGCCACTGACGCTGCCATAGGGCAAAGTCCGCATACTGGATGGGTAATTCGGGCAAAGGTGAGGGCTGTCCACTGTCTAAGGCTTTGTAAAGTGCCGCCAACTCGCGAATGAAAATCCCCATTGACCAGCCATCAGATATAATATGGTGCATTGTCAATAATACAACGTGCTCGGTCTCGGTCAACTTTAAAAGGGTAACTCGCAATAGTGGACCTTGAGCTAAGTCGAAAGGTTGCTGTGCCTCCTGTATAGTTAAGCACTCCACCTCAACTTCGCGCTTGACCTTTGGCAAATACCGTAAATCTACTACAGGAACGTTCAAATCCAAAGTAGGCGTAATCTGCTGGATGAGTTGTCCTGTTGCCGAGGCAAAGGTGGTACGTATAACAGAATGGCGATGCACAATTTCGTTGAAGCTTTGCATCAGTGCAATGATATTCAGCCGACCAGTCAGACGTATGGCTACAGGTATATTATAGGCACAACTGTCTGGTTGTAGCTGATTGAGAAACCACAGCCGTTGCTGAGCAAACGACAATGGTAAATCTGTCTCCTGAGAAATATGCTTGAAGGGGAAAGCTTCAAGTTCCTGTCCCGTCGTCATTGTCCTCTCAATGTGTTCGGCTAGCTCAGCCACGGTAGGAAACTCAAACAAACAACGCAGGAGCAATTCTATCTGAAAAGCTTTGCGAACTTGGGAGATGACCTGCGTGGCAAGCAGTGAGTGCCCGCCTAAATCAAAGAAATTATCATAAATTCCTACAGAATCAATACCCA
>NZ_BAACAP010000012.1:0-3056 GCF_045865695.1 Scytonema hankhaensis NUACC26 | reverse complement strand
CCTAAAAAACTCCAAAAATCGCAGATTTTAGCCTTGATAGTGAAAAAAAAGCAAAATTATTCCGAATTAACGCTGAATAACTGCCATAATTTGATACAATTCTAGCATATTTTGCTGTTTGCTGGGGGAACCAGTAATCAGTGACCAGTGACCAGTGACCAGTGACCAGTGAGCAGTGACCAGTGACCAATGCCCAGTGACCAGTGACCAATGCCCAATCGCCAATCCCCAATCGCCAATCCCCAATCGCCAATCGCCAATCCCCAATCCCCTATTGATAACTCACTTCTGACGATTGATTTTTGAGTTGGGATTCAATCAAGGGTACTTTAGGTGCGAGAAAAAATCCAATCAAACTGGCAAATAATATTGGCGTGAAGGGACTAAAATTTGTTAATTTTGACAGCAATATGGTTGTACTGATAGGTGTTCGCGTCACTGCTGCATTGATAGCTGCCATTGTACAAATCGTGGCAAGTGTAGAATTCAATCCCGGAATTAAACCAGCTACAGCTTTACCCAAACAAGCGCCTGTAAAAAATAGGGGGATGATAAATCCTCCTCGCCATCCTCCAGTTACAGTTACGCTGATGGATGTCATTTTTGCAAAGGCAAGCACAAATAAGAAAACAGCCGGAAAGTTTCGATCTAGAATAACTTCTAATTCATGATGTCCAAAATAGCGGGTAAGGGGTAAGACAGCAGCTAAAAGACCAAGTACCAAGCCAGCTAGTGTTGTACGAAAATAAATGGGTCCTGGGATTTGGGCAAAAATGCGATCGCACGCTCGAAAAATACTCATGAAAATCCACCCAGCAATAACTCCCACAATTCCAAAGATAATAGCTAGTGCAAAATCATCAATACTGTCTACGCGATATTGCGGAAAATGCCAGGTTGGTGCAATCCCCAAATGTGTAATTGCTACGAAAACGAGATAACTCGCACAACTAGAAACAATTGCGGGCATTAAAGCCTCGTAGTATTCAACAATATGCTGATGGTGCAAAATTTCCAAGGCAAACATTGCACCACCAAGAGGTGCGCCAAACAAAGCAGTAAAGCCTGCAGCCATTGCAGCTAAACTGAGAGACCTCACATCCTCACCTTCAAGTCGCAAACGCTCAGCAACCCAAGTCCCAAAAGAACCCGTCACTTGTACGAGTGGTGCTTCCGGTCCTGCACTACCACCTGCTGAGATGCTAAGCAAAGAAGCCAGAATCATGGAAGGATTTTTGCGAGCATCCAATCGCCCATTCCGAAGATGGATATTATCCACAATCGCAGCAATTTCACCAGGATTGCCGAGAAAATGAATGACTAAACCAATTGCTAAACCAGCAAGTGGCATGACGAGCAACAGACTCCAACCTTGAAATTTTTCGAGCCTGTGGAGCATCAGTTCCAGAACGCTCCAATACAATCCCGCAAATAAACCGCATACAGCCCCCACAACAGCCCAGCATAAAACCCAACGAGAAATTGTGAAGGGATTGCGTTTTACTAGTCCAAAAAGTTGACGAAAAGTCCGGCGTTGAGTTTGTCCTGTTTGTCCGGAAGGAGGGCGATTGTCTGGTAGCACAAGTGATATTCCTTTCTCAATGAAACAAATGTTATGAAATCTTTATATTTTCTATGCTAGTACGTGTGGCAGATAAAGCAGTATTTGAATTTAAGCCCCAAGGTAGTGTATGGCGTCTATGGTAAAAGCTTAGGCTCAATGTATGTCAAGGTTGGAGTAAGTATCCATGTACAGCGACGAAACAACTCCCAATCAAGCTGAGAAAACAAATCCACAAACTGATGAGTCACAATTAAGCCCGGAAATGCGCGATCGCATTAAGCATCCTCCAAAAATGGATGACGTGTTGCTTTCGTTATCTCCTGATGAACTTAGAGGTAACCCAGCTGTCGTACCAGAAATGCTCGATGAACCAACCGACGAAATGATTGGCTTTACCAAAGAATAGTCATTAAACTAATTGCTATTAGCCAATAGCCATTAGCCGTATGTTGCCAGTTATCTATTCCGACGAGTTTCTAGACCATGAAACCGGGTCTTTCCATCCAGAAACACCAAAACGTTTAACAGCTATTACTACCGCTCTCAAACAGGTTGCTTTTGCAGAACAAATTGAATGGCGATCGCCATCTTCACCAGAAACTCGACCACTCATGTCTTTTTTGCAACAGGCACATACCCAGCGCCATATCAACAAAATCCGAGAAATTGCTCTTAGAGGTGGCGGTTATTTAGATGGAGATACCCATGTTTCTCCCCGCAGTTATGATGTTGCATTACTGGCAGTTAGCGCCTGGTTGGATGGAGTAGATATCGTACTAGAAACTGGCAAACCAGCTTTTGTCCTAGCACGTCCGCCCGGACATCATGCTATGAGTGATGAGGGAATGGGATTCTGCCTATTCTCCAATGCTGCTGTTGCTGCATTTTACGCCTTGCAAAAACCTGGAATCCATCGTGTAGCAATTCTAGACTGGGATGTTCACCACGGCAATGGGACGCAAGCAATTGTGGAAGAACATCCGCAAATCGCCTATTGTTCTTTACATCAGTATCCCTGCTACCCAGGGACTGGACGAGCAATAGAAAGAGGATTGCATGATAATGTGCTTAATTTACCCGTACCTCCTGGTAGCGATATGGAGGTATACAAACCTGTGTTTGAAAAAAAGGTTGTACCTTTTTTGTCAAACTTTCAACCAGATTTATTAATAGTTAGTGCTGGTTACGATGCCAATGCTGACGATCCGTTAGCAAGTATAGAATTACAGCCGCAAGATTATGGTGTATTCACTGATTATTGCTTGGGAATAACTCGTAAAATTGTGTTTGGATTGGAAGGTGGTTACGATTTTGACTCCCTTTCTAAATCAGTTGTAGAAACAATTGAACGCTGTTTGTTTTACAACTGATTTACAGCATTTTTCAAATAAATGAACCACACTATGCTCTTGTAGTAAATGAACCACACTATGCTCTTGTAGTAAATGAACCACACTATGCTCTTGTAGTAAATGAACCACACTATGCTCTT
>NZ_BAACAP010000011.1:0-3027 GCF_045865695.1 Scytonema hankhaensis NUACC26 | reverse complement strand
AGTCCCCCTTTTTAAGGGGGATTTAGGGGGATCTTGAATCTGTTGCTACTAATGAAAAGACTTTTCAAACATCCTCTAAGGGAGATTTGGGGGTATCTAGAGTTCTAAATACCTCAGCCACCTCTTTTGAACATCCTCTCAGCAATCTTTCCAAGTTCTTTACAATTACTTTCTATTGTTAAAAATGTAGATACATAGCATGAAAAACCTCCAAAATCAGAGATTTCCAGATTATGAAAACTTCAAAACATAATATTCATGATAGTTTTGACTCTCACTTTTCTGAATTAGCAAGCAACAGTAGAAATAACTGGAAAAAACCATTGACTTATCTAGGTTTAGCATTGGTTGTAGCAGGCGGAGGAATCACCTTGACAGGTATGCACTTACTGCAACCACCTCAAGCCGCGCTAGCAGCCACTCAAAATCCACCAAATAATTTAGCAACTGCTAGAGCTTCTAACTTTATCACAGAAGTTGTCGATCGCGTTGGTTCTGCTGTCGTGCGAATTGATTCCACTCACACAATTAAGCGCCCCACATCTGATATTTTTAACGCTCCCTTCTTCCGAGAGTTTTTTGGTTCTGAAGCCCCTGCTCCACGATCTAAAGAAACTGTACAAGGAATTGGTTCTGGCTTTATCATGAATTCTAATGGAGAAGTTTTGACCAACGCTCATGTGGTAAATGGAGCAGATACAGTCACAGTTACCTTGAAAGACGGACGGACTTTTAAAGGTCAGGTTATGGGTACCGATCCAGTTACTGACGTTGCTGTTATTAAAATTAAAGCCAATAACTTACCGACAATCCCCCTAGGAAACTCCGAACAACTCAAGCCAGGAGAATGGGCTATAGCTATTGGTAACCCTTTAGGTTTAGACAATACAGTCACAGAAGGTATTATTAGTGCTACAGGTCGTTCGAGTTCTGAAGTCGGAGTTCCAGCCGAACGAGTTAATTTTATTCAAACAGATGCAGCAATTAATCCCGGTAATTCAGGCGGACCATTGCTCAACTCCCAAGGACAGGCGATTGGTATGAATACTGCTATTATTCAAAATGCTCAAGGTTTGGGCTTTGCAATTCCAATCAATACAGCCAAACATATTGCCAATCAATTAATTGCTAAAGGTAAAGTCGAACACGCTTATTTAGGCGTTCAAATGGCTACACTAACACCAGAATTAAAACAAAAAATCAACGACGATCCTAATGCTCCTTTGAGTGTTGATGAATCTCAAGGCGTATTGGTCTTGAAAGTTATTCCCGAATCTCCCGCAGCAAAAGGCGGAATTCGTGCGGGGGATGTCATTGTGAAGGTGAATAATGCATCTATAAATAAAGCAGACACGCTACAACAAACTGTAGAAGATACATCCATAGGTAGCAATCTAAAATTAGAAATTCGGCGTAACGGTCAGACTCTCAATCTTAGTATAAAACCGGGAGCGTTACCCAATATTGAGGAGGAAGGATAACACATCTAGACAGGTAAATTTAAATATTTTAGACCAGTGCGAGTGCAATAAAAGGGACAGAATGATGAATTAAACAGATAGATAACTTCAGATATTTTTAAAGTACAAAGTCAGGCAATTGATGAATTAGAATCACTACCATCAAACATCCCGGAACGCAAAGCAGCGTTAGAATTGTTGTACACTTTGCAAAGTAACTTATCAGTAGCTCAAAACCCAGAAGAAGAGGATAGGAAATTACTTATGAGATTAGCCCCACTGTATCAACAAGACAGAGAACGAGCTGTACGAGAAGGAGAACAGCGTCTAGTTATACGTCAGTTAAATTACCGTTTTGGCGATATTGATTCATCATTAATTGAGAAAGTTCGAGAATTATCTATTGAGCAACTGGAGGCATTAGCAGAGGCATTATTAGATTTTTCAGATATAACTGATTTAGAATCTTGGTTAACAAACCAGCAAGGATAGCTGATTCTCTAGTTTAAACGCATTCCAACAGAATCGCCCGGTTTCACAGGAACGCGAGGCGAAGGAGAAGGTAACAACCGCCAAACTTTAATTGTCTTATCGCCGCTACCACTTACCAACATTTGTCCGTTGGGACTGAAAGCAACTGCATAAACTCCCCCTCCATGACCTTCAAAAGAGCGAAGCAGTTTTCCTGTCTTCAAACTCCACAGTTGAACTCTCCGTGCTTGACCTCCACTAGCAAAAACTAACCCGTTAGGAGCGATCGCAACACTGTCCACACTACCAAGATGAGCAGAAAAATTTTGCAGTAATTTTCCTGTTTGCACGTCCCAGACTTTGAGATTTTTACCATCTGTCTGCGGACTCGATTGAAAACTATCGTCACCACCGCTATTAACCAGAGTTTGTCCATCAGGTGCGATCGCAACTGAAGTGACTCCAGACGATTTTGGAGGAGGAACAAGACTACGCAACTGTTTACCCGTACTTAAATTCCATAACGTAATTTTGCCATCATTATGACCCGCGAACAAAGTTTCACCATCGCGACTAACAGTAAGAGCAAAAGCCCCCGACTGCACAGTGCGAAGTTGCTTTCCATTTGCAAGATCCCACACCTTAACTATATCTAAACTCCCAGTAGCGAGAGTTCTTCCATTTGAAGCGATCGCAAGCCCTGTAACTCCACCTTTATGACCGTTCAAAGTGCGTAATAATCGTCCTGTTTGCAAGTCCCACAACTTAACAGTTCCATCAACACCACCACTTACCACAGTTCGACCATTTGGACTGATGGCAATAGACTTAACTCCCGTTGAATGACCTGACAAAGAACTCAGTAACCGCCCTGTTTGAAAATTCCACAATTTAACCGTTCCGTCATCACCACCACTAGCAAGAGTTATCCCATCTTGACTAATAGCAATAGCGCGAACAGCAGCTGTATGTCCAATAAAAGTGCGAATCAATTGACTGTTTTTTTGCTGAAGTGGAGTAGTAATCAGTGACCAGTGACCCTTACGGGTTCGCCAGTCGCCTACGGCGGGAGACCCGCCTGCAGCGCTGGACTCAC
>NZ_BAACAP010000010.1:0-2999 GCF_045865695.1 Scytonema hankhaensis NUACC26 | reverse complement strand
TAGCTCATGCCTTGAGAGGGGATG
The DNA here is from genome assembly GCF_045865695.1 of Scytonema hankhaensis NUACC26. Classification (NCBI taxonomy): domain Bacteria; kingdom Bacillati; phylum Cyanobacteriota; class Cyanophyceae; order Nostocales; family Scytonemataceae; genus Scytonema; species Scytonema hankhaensis. The sequence continues at coordinate 2,975 of NZ_BAACAP010000010.1, read as the reverse complement.
CGACGCAGTTGCTCTTTGATGGACTTTAACGCCTCACCAGGATTGTCTGTAGCATGATGTAACACCACCGGAAAGATGGTGGTAAACCATCCTACCGTGCGCGAGACATTAACCCGATCCAATATCTCTTCGCGTCCGTGTCCTTCCAAGTTGAACAGCACGTGGGTTGATTGCGTCCAATGAGCTAACACCTGCACTAAGGCGGCGAGCAACACGTCGTTGATTTGTGTGTTGTACGCTTTTGGTACCTCAGTCAGTAATGCACGGGTTTCTTCAACTGATAACGACATCGACACTGTGCGTGCAGATGCTTCGCTATTTGCACCGCTTGGATAGTCAAGAGGTATGTTTGCGACTTGTTGCTGCGATTGTGCCAACCAAAAATCGCGATGGGGTTGCAAATCTTGGGATTGTACATACTCCCACTGGAGTTGCGCCCAATCTTTAAATGATGTCGTTTTGGGTGGTAGTTGTATTGCCTCACCACCACTAAGTTGCGAGTAGGCGGCGTGCAAATCTTCTAACAAAATCCGCCATGACACCCCATCCACTGCCAAGTGGTGGATGACTACCAACAGTCTTGAGTTTAACTCAAAGCCGAGATTGAACCACGCCACTCGCACCAGCGGTCCGCTTGATAAATTTAAACTTCCTTGGAGTTCGGTAGCTTTTGCTTGAATCGCTTCTAGTTGCTGTGGTTGTGGGAGTGGGGATAAATCCACAATAGTAAACGGCACGGTGTCATCCAAGAGCGCATTCGTTTGTTGCCAACCGGAAGGAGTGCTCTCAAAACGCAAGCGCAACGCATCATGGTGTACTAGCATTGCATGCACCACTTGCTCTAAAACAGTTGGCTCAATTCCCGGTGGTATTTCTAATAACAGAGCTTGGTTCCAGTGTGCCGATGCGCTGAAATTCTGCTCGAAGAACCAACGCTGAATGGGTGTCAGTGGCAATGTCCCGCTCACTACTCCTTGTTGAGCCTGAATTGCGCCCACTGTAGAAGCAACTGCTGCCAACTCAGCAATGGTTTGATGCTCAAACATCTGCTTTGCACTCAGTTGCACCCCAGCTGTACTAGCTTTGGCCACAATCTGAATCGTCAGAATCGAATCGCCACCGAGTTCAAAGAAGTTGTCATGAATACCCACCGACTCAATGCCCAGCACCGATGCCCATATGTTTGCCAGGATTTCTTCGGTCGGTGTTCCCGGTGCGACAAAGCCACTGGTAAGTTCTGGTACCCCAGATGGTTTAGGTAAAGCGCGACGGTCGAGTTTACCATTGGGTGTCAGTGGTAGGGTCTCAAGTGCCACGAAGGCACTCGGTACCATATATTCTGGTAGTTGTTGTTTGAGGAACGCACGCAACTCACTCATCGTTGGTGCGGGTTGCTGATGGGCGACTGTGTATGCTACCAACCGCGTCGTGCCAGATTCTTGTGTGGCGATGACCGCAGTTTCGCGCACATTTAGGTGTTGACCCAGAACTGCCTCAATTTCGCCCAACTCAATCCGGAAGCCACGCACTTTCACCTGGTGGTCTATCCTGCCGAGATACTCGATGTTGCCATCAGCAAAGTAGCGGACTAAATCCCCGGTTTTGTACAGCCGTTGACTAGGACGCTCCGCAAACGGGTTGGGAATAAATTTCTCTGCTGTCAACTCCGGTCGGTTGAGGTAGCCGCGTGCTAAACCTACACCCCCAATGTGTAACTCTCCTGCCACACCTACTGGTACTGGTTGATTGTTCCGGTCAAGGATGTAAATTTGTGTATTGGCGATCGCCCTACCAATCGGCACACTCAACAGTTCGCTGTCTGGTTGACATTGCCAATATGTTACGTCTATTGCTGCTTCTGTCGGTCCGTAGAGATTGTGCAAACTGCATCCCAATCGGGCGAAAAACCTCTGTTGCAGTTCTTTTGGCAGGGCTTCCCCACTACAGAACACTTGCCGCAAACTCCCGCTACTTTCCAGAGTGGGTTCTTCCAAGAACACTTGTAGCATTGAGGGCACGAAATGCAGTGTGGTTATCTGCTCAGTGGCAATCAGCTTTACTAGATAAGCACTATCGCGATGTCCTCCCGGTTGCGCCACCACCAGGCGTGCTCCCGTCATTAATGGCCAGAAGAATTCCCACACCGACACATCAAAGCTGAAGGGGGTTTTCTGTAAGACACTATCCTCGGCGGCGATTTGGTACGCTTGCTGCATCCAAAGTATGCGATTGCAAACCCCTTGATGGCTGTTCATTGCTCCTTTCGGCTTACCTGTTGAGCCGGAAGTGTAAATCACATATGCCAAATGATGGGGTAACACTTCAGTGTGTGGATTTTCTGCGCTGGCGTGGGAAATCTCTTGCCAGTTTGTATCCAGACACACCAGATGTGCCTCTTGTTGCCCGAGCCTTGCTACTAATTTTTCCTGGGTGAGGAGCACCTTCACCTGGCTGTCACTGAGCATATATGCCAAGCGTTCAGGTGGATACTCTGGGTCTATGGGCACATACGCGCCACCTGCCTTAAGAATGCCCAGCAATCCCATTACCATTTCTAATGACCGCTCGACACACACACCCACTAACACTTCCGGTTCCACGCCCAACTCACGGAGATGGTGTGCCAGTTGATTGGCTTTGGCGTTCAGTTCGCCATATGTGAGGCATTGGTCTTCAAACACCACTGCTGTTGCATTCGGTGTTTTCTGTACCTGTTGCTCAAACAAGTCATGGATACACAACTCTTGGGGATAATCACTGAGCGTATTGTTCCATTCCACCAGGAGTTGATTTTGTTCAATGGCACTTAACAGTGAGATCTGCGACAGCTTTTGGTCAGGACTGCCGACGAGACCCTGTAGCAGAGTTTGGAAATGCCCCATCATTCGTGTGACACTTGCACTATCAAAGCGCTGAGTATCGTAGATGAAGCGCAACGACAATTGCTCTCCGGGCTGGGCGATGAGAGTGAGTGG
>NZ_BAACAP010000009.1:0-2988 GCF_045865695.1 Scytonema hankhaensis NUACC26 | reverse complement strand
ATACAGTGACCAGTGACCAGTGACCAGTGACCAATGACCAGTGACCAGTGACCAGTGACCAGTGACCAAGATCATTGTGCTTGTTGTGATTGTTCGGAATCTTCCTGTTCGCTCACTTTTCTCGTGTTACCTGCTTTCACCCAACCCTCTTGGTCACTACCGACTAAGCGGATCTTTTGCCATCCTCCGTTTTGTTCCAGGACAATGACTCTGGCATTAGCGCCAACTCCACCAATACGTTCAGCTTCTGATTGCGCTTGTGCTCGTAAAATTAGACCTTGTGGCCAAGACACACGTGCTTGGTAAGCTCCTGGTGGTAGTTCTTTTGGTGCTTCTTCAGCCTTGGGTGATTCAGTGGAAGTTGGTTCAGCAGTGGTTTCTGCTTTTGGCTTTGATTGAGAATTAGATTTTTTGGTCGTGCTTTTAGAAACAACAGCTTTTGGATTTTTCCTCTTAAATGTGGGTGAATCGTTGGCAAAAATGGGTTTTGGAGGTGGTGCGGAAGTTCTATTCATGAAATATAGACCTGTCGCAACGCCACCTCCAACCAAAATGGCAAGTGCCAAAGAAATCCCAAGTATAAATTTAAATATGTTAGCTATCATACTTACACCGCTCGTAAATGTCTACCCAAACCTACCCACAAGTGAACAAATCTGGACAGACCCGGAGAAGTAGCGGTCAACTCCTCCTACCCTGAAGGATTCACACCTTCACGAACTGACGGGGCTTGCACTCCCATCCTTGTGCTTGAGCTTGGGTTATCTCTTGATATCCGATGTCAACCAAGGCGTCGCCAGTAGAACCTGTTAGATTGGGTGAATATCAACAATACCAACGCTCTGGGTTAGTATTGCCATAAAACCTCGATCTGTATGCAAAGACGTGTTTACGAGTGTTTGGTTTGACCCAAAATCTGCAAAGCGTTTCTCGCGCTTTCTTGGCTGACTTGTCATCATAAATTAATAGCTCTAAGAAAGTCAACGTTCAATCCGTTAAAAAATATTAAGGTCTGTTCGGATCTGGTTAAGATTTTCCCTTTAAGTTAATTGAAGTCCATAAACCTTCTCAAAAAGGGGAGTATTGGGTAAGTTTGGGTAGTAATGAAGTGACAGTTACCAGCCCTTAAGGTGGTTACTAGTCATTTGTCCTTAGTCAATAGTTATCACTGCTCACTGCTCACTGCTCACTGGTTATTTGTCTTTGAATGCGATCGCTCAAAGCACTGTGTTTGGAAGCTAACCGCGCCCTACCTGCAGCCGCCCATTCTTGCAGTTTCTGAATTTGTTCGGTAGCAGTTCTTGCTAGAGGGATGATTTGACTAGCGGCTTCTAAAATGTCATCTGTTGTAAAATCCCGGTTTTGGCTGAATCCAATGTGCATGGCTTCAATTAAAGTTTGCTCGATTTCTGCTCCAGAAAAATCAGGAGTTTCATAAGCAAGTCTTTCAAGATCGTAATTTTTTATATTATGGGGACGCAATCGAGTTAAATGCACGTTAAAGATTGCTTTTCTCTCTTCTTGGCTGGGTAACCCAACAAAGAAAATTTCATCAAACCGTCCTTTTCTCAGCATTTCTGGTGGTAGTGCTTGGATATCGTTAGCTGTCGCAACGACAAACACGGGTGAGCTTTTCTCGGCTAGCCAGGTAATAAATGTCCCAAAAACCCGGCTTGATGTTCCTGCATCTCCTTTACTACCTAGCCCGGAGAATGCTTTATCTATCTCGTCTATCCATAAAATACAGGGTGCAAGGGCTTCTGCAACTTGTATCATTTGTCGGGTACGGGATTCAGATTCACCCACCAAACCACCAAATAATCTTCCTACATCCAAACGTAGTAAAGGTAAATGCCAGTGATGCGCGATCGCTTTTGCTGTAAGAGATTTCCCGGTTCCCTGAATTCCTACGAGTAGCAAACCTCTGGGGTGAGGTAAACCGTATTGTCGTGCTTTGTCGGTAAACGAACCACCACGGCGAAGCAACCAATCTTTGAGGTTATCGAGTCCGCCAATATCGGAAATTTGTTCTGTCGCTGGGTAAAAGTCGAGAATTTGGGTTTGACGAATGGTTTGGCGCTTTTCTTCTAGAACTAAGTCTACATCTTCTGGTTGGAGTTCGCCATGGGTTGCGATCGCTCTTGCCAAAACTCGGCGAATCCGTTCCATAGATAGCCCTTGGCAAGAACGCACCAAGTCATCCATTACTTTACCAGAAAGGGAGTTACCAGTTGCTCCCAACAAGCGTTCTATTTCCCCTTTAATTTCCGATCCTGAAGGTAGGGGAAATTCCAAAACAGTTAAAACTTCCGTTAGGTCATCAGGAATAGCAATTCTGGGAGACAGCAGGACGATATTTTTTGGTTGCGACTTCAGGAGTCGGGCGAGGTTGCGGAGTTTGCGAGAAATCGCCACATCATCTAGAAATCGATGGTAATCGCGAAGAATAAACACAGCCGGTGCAGATGCAGGTATTTTCTCCACAAATTCCAAAGCCTGCAAGGGATTGCGACGACCAAAACCTGCATCATTTGGATTACCTTGGTAACCATCCACAAAATCCCAAGTATAAACTGGACGATTACCCTGGTTTGCTGCTTCTTCCCGGATAGAAGCTTCCAAGCGTTCCTCTTCATAGGTAGGAATGTAGATCAAAGGGTAGCGGGCGCGTAGCAGCAATTTAAACTCATCACGAAAAGTCATAGGTAACAGTCATGAGTTATTGGTTATTTAGTCATTAGCCATTAGTTGAGAGCCAAAAGTCAAGACTCCAGAGACAAGAATATAATTTGCTATATTGGTTTCCAAGAATTCTTGAATGATAAAAGCATGAGAGTTAGAACCAATACTTGGGATATGTTCTCTCGTGTGCCAGATTATTGAATACTACAGCACAGAGCACCAAGATTATGGAACCTTCTAACGCAGGAGTTAAAAAAAATTGCCAGGATGCTTTCGTCATCATCACAACTAATGCAACTGCTCCCG
>NZ_BAACAP010000008.1:0-2980 GCF_045865695.1 Scytonema hankhaensis NUACC26 | reverse complement strand
CATCATGGCTTTCAAAATCATTTCCCATAGCCATCGCATACCAGATCCGACGTGTCGTCGGGTCTTGTGCGAGATCCTGGTTAAATTTGGGATACTTTACTGCCATGTATTTTACTCAAGTCCTGCCTAAACAAAGACACCGAGTTGCTAGTTCAGTAGAACTAACACACTTGCAATTGAAGAAACACTCTTTCAGGATGAAACGGAAGTCCATCTATATGGCAAAAGTAGAAAAAACTGACAAGGTAAAAGCCTCAAAAGGCTTAGCTTCGTAATGTTCATCCCCAACCAGCATGATGGAATTCAGCTCCCTAGGAGTAATAAATCAATTTAACTGCTACGACTTTCATTAGCTTTCCTACTGAGGAAGTAGATTGGTATTACATCTGTTTGTAATCGTGGATACGACTTCGCACTCAAAAATTACAAAGTAAAGATTTAAAGTAATTTCTTTAAGGCATCGTTTTCTATACTGTAGACGGCTACTCCCTTCTCGCGCTTATAATTACCTATGGGCGTAGGGTGGGCAATGCCCACCAACGCGATCGTGGTGGGCATTGCCCACCCTACATGCAGGAGTGGAATTTTAGAGCCCAAAGGGAGTAATACCATTTCACTTTTTTGGTGATACAAATACCCTGTAGGGGCGCAATGCCTTGCGTCCCTAAGAGTTTTTAGCAATTTTTGAAAAGTTAGATTCTAAACCGTTTTTGGTATAACAGCAGAAAGCAATCGCTCTTACAAATATTAAGAAATATGAGGAAAGGGAGTAATTTCTGAAGATGTCTATTATTATTGTTGTAATTAAAAAAGCTTCATTCCTATTTCCAGTTGAACAAAAATCTGGACTCATTCTCATCGTCCGACCAAGTGGGCAACAGCTGCTGCTAACTCTTTAGGGTCAATCGGTTTTTCTAAATACATATCAAACCCAAACTCAAAAGCTATTGCGCGTCCCTCTTCCATCATCCAGGCTGTTATAGCAATAGCAGGAATTTGGCTAACTCGTTTATCTTCTTGCATTCTGATACAACGAATCAGCGAACAACCATTCTCTTTTGGCATTGCAAGATCGCTAATTAAAACATCTACCTGCCACTGTGCTATCATTTTTAGAGCATCTCGAGCAGATGTCACTGTCCTAACTTGTGCCGAGAACTCTTCTAGAATTAACCCGATTAGAGTACGGGTATCATTATTATCATCTACCACGAGGACTTGCAAACCACTTAAAGACAGAGAGTTATTTGAATAGGCGAAATCTGTGAACATAATGGATTGAAAAGCGAAAAAAGCAATGATTGAGTCTGTCTAAATTTTCTTTCACGCTCAATATCTAACACATTTTTACTGAAAAAATATACAATTTTTCTGTTTTAACACTCAGAAGTGACGAAGAACACAATTAGGGTTTATAATCTTAAATAATTAGCTACGTGCAACTCATTGATATCTAAATCGACAGTGAGTTAGCAAGTGGAGTTACTGCACAGTTAAGACGAGATGGCAAATCTGGAGCATCTTGCACTGTTAAGGCAAGGAGTATATGTCTGGAATCATCAAAAGAAGGAGAGATGTCTAGTACAAACAAATCTCAGTGATGCAGATCTAGCGGGAGAAAATCTCTGTGGAGCCTACTTACAAAGTACTAATCTCAGTCGTGCGAATCTCAGTCGTGCGAATCTCAGTCGTGCGAATCTCAGTCGTGCGAATTTAGATCGGGCAACCCTTGAGGCAGCAGACTTAAGTCGAGCATACTTGAGCCAAGCTGTTATTTCAGACGCAATTCTCTTCCAAACAGATCTGAGTCAAGCAAATTTAATGGGTGCCTGCCTTGATGGATCTGACCTCCAAACAGCAAGACTTACTCAAGCGAACTTAACGGCTGCTTCCTTGCGTGCAGCAATTTTCTGGAAATCAAATCTTATAGGAGCAAGTTTGAGAAGGGCAAACCTATCTCACTCCATATTTCAGGAAACCAACCTTTGGCGGGCTAATCTTCAGGAAGCAGATTTATTAAATATCTACTTCAATCAAACTAACCTCAGTCAAGCAAATATTCAAAGAGCTAACCTGACGAATTCTCTTGTTAAGAGAACTAGCTTTTGGAAAACAAACCTTGAGGGTTCTGTCTGGAAAAACGCATATTTCAAAACAATCAGATTTGACCAAACTAACCTTACAGGAGTTTGCTTTCAAGGAGCACACTTACAAGGAGTCATCTTTAAAGAAGTTAATTTGACAGAAGCAGATTTCACAGGGGCTTCTCTCGAAGGAGCGATCTTTATTAAAGCAAACCTTACAAAAACTAATCTAACAGGTGCTTCTTTTCAACGCACAATTTTTAAGCAGGTTACTTTTAAAACAACTCAAGGATTTGATTGTAGCTGCCAAAAAGGAGCTTTAATTTATTTATAAAGTTTTTAATATTTAAATATAGCAATCATAAACCATTCATGAAAAGTTATATCCCCAACTTCCTTGAGGATACAGCTGGTTAATGGGGGTGACGCCCCTCATTCAGCACTTTCTCGTCTTGAGGTGTGGGGTCTGACCCATCATTCGCCAACAGTATCCTTTAAGAAGTCGGGGATCTCAACTCCGCAAATTTTCAAAACTCAGATAGTATTGCTATAGCTATATAGTCTAATATCTGGTAGAACCAGAACGAGTTACCTCATTGGGGTCGCGATATGCTTGGGGTTGAGACCGCTTGGGAATAAGACCTGTAAGACCAATAAGACCGAGCAAACCGAGCCAACCCCAATCAAAACCGCGATCGTCTCTCACTTCACTAGTTCCTTGAGTTGTATTGGTAGTTCCTGTAGTATTTGTAGTAGTATTTCCGGTGGTGGTGTCAGTACCAGTGGAACCCGTACTGGGAACTGTTGTACCAGATCCCGTTCCGGTGGTGGTGTCAGTACCAGTGGAACCCGTACTGGGAACTGTTGTACCAGATCCCGTTCCGGTGGTGGTGTCA
>NZ_BAACAP010000007.1:0-2835 GCF_045865695.1 Scytonema hankhaensis NUACC26 | reverse complement strand
TGCATCCCAATCGCGCAAAAAACCTCTGTTGCAGTTCTTTTGGCAGGGCTTCCCCACTACAGAACACTTGCCGCAAACTCCCGCAATTTTCCAGTAATGGTTCTTCTAAGAACACCTGTAGCATTGAGGGCACGAAATGCAGTGTGGTTATCTGCTGTTCGGCAATCAGCTTCACTAGATAAGCACTATCTCTATGTCCTCCCGGTTGTGCCACCACCAGGCGTGCTCCGGCAATCAATGGCCAGAAGAATTCCCATACCGACACGTCAAAGCTGAAGGGAGTTTTCTGTAAAACGCGATCCTCTGCGGAAATTTGGTAGGCTTGTTGCATCCAAAGTATGCGATTGCAAACCCCTTGATGGGTGTTCATCGCTCCTTTCGGCTTGCCTGTTGAGCCGGAGGTGTAGATTGTATACGCCAGATGATGGGCTGATACTCCAGTGTGCGGATTTTCTGTACTCAGGTGGCTGATGTCTTGCCAGTGTGTATCCAAACACACCAGTTGCGCCGATTGCTGAGACAGCGAGGCGACTAATTTTTCTTGGGTGAGGAGCACCTTCACCTGGCTGTCACTGAGCATATACGCTAAGCGTTCAGGTGGGTACTCTGGGTCGATGGGCACATACGCTCCACCGGCTTTGAGTATACCTAGCAATCCCACTACCATCTCGACTGAACGCTCGACACACACACCCACCAACACTTCCGGTCCCACTCCCAAGGAGCCCAGGTAGTGCGCCAATTGATTGGCTTTGGCGTTTAGCTCACTGTAGCTGAGGCATTGGTCTTCAAAGACTACTGCTGTCGTATTCGGTGTCTTCTGGACCTGTTGCTCAAACAATTTATGCAGACATAACTCTTGGGGATATGAAACTTGCGTATTGTTCCATTCGCTCAGTATCTGCTGTTGTTCGCTGGCACTGAGCAGTGGTAGCTCTGATAGCTTCTGATGGGGAGCGACTACAACTGCGGATAGTAGAGTTTGATAGTGCTCTACCATCCGCACAATCGTCGTTGCATCAAACAAGTCAGTGTTGTATTCGATCGCCCCAATCAATCCATCGCTTGTGTTCTCCAGAAACAGAGTTAAATCAAACTTAGCTGTGGAGCTTTCAATTGGCAAGGTCACCAAAGTTAGATCGGCCATTTCTATTGAAGGCATTGGCGCATTTTGCAGCACAAACATCACTTGGAACAGTGGTGTATAGCTTAAAGAACGCTCTGGCTGCAATTGCTCGACCAACTGCTCAAAGGGTAGGTCTTGATGTGCGTAAGCACCAAGTGCCACTTCTCGTACTTGCAACAGTAAATCGCTAAAACTGGAGTGACCAGATAAATTGCTACGCAGCACTAGGGTGTTGACAAATAAACCGATTAACTCCTCGGTTTCCGAGCGATTGCGGTTGGCAATCGGTGTGCCCACGCAAATGTCAGTTTGTCCACTGTAGCGGTATAGCAATGTTTGGAACGCTGCAAACAACGTCATGAACAGCGTCGCTTCTTGTTTCTGACTCAAGGCAGCTAGCGCCGCGCTCAATTCCTTTGAGACTGAGAATCTTTCTACCGAGCCCTTATAAGTTTGAATCGCTGGTCGCGGTCGGTCGGTGGGCATCTCTAACAGCGCTGGTGCACCAGCGAGTTGTTGCTGCCAGTATGTCACCTGCTTTGCCAGCACTTCCTGCTGCAACCACTGCTGCTGCCAATCAGCAAAGTCGGGATACTGAATCGGCAACTCTGGCAACGCAATTGGTAGCTCATTGCATACAGCTTGGTAGACTTCTGCTAACTCACGCACCAGCACTCCTATCGACCACCCATCTGAAACTATATGGTGCATCACCAGTAGCAGAACGTTTTCTGTGGGTTGAAGCTGGAATAAACTCGCCCGTACTAACAGATCTGACGCTAGGTCAAACGGTTGCACTGCTTCTTCTACTACCAATTGTCGGCAGGCAATTTCGCCCTCAGTCGGCTCGGTCTGTTGCAAGTCTACGACTGCTAGTGCGATCGTCATGCTGTTAGCGATCGTCTGCATCACTTGCCCATCTACCTGAATAAAGTTGGTGCGTAGGGCTTCGTGGCGACTGATGATGTGATTGAGACTCTGCTCCAGAGCAATGATGTTGAGTTGACCTTGAAGACGCACAGCCACTGGAATGTTGTAAAAGCCACTTTCCGGCTCGAACTGCTGTAGGAACCACAAGCGCTGTTGGGCAAACGACACTGGCATTTGGGCCTGCCGTGGCACTCTAACGATGGGGGGAGTTTGTTGAGATTGTCCAGTTTGCTGAGCAGTGGCAATGGCCTCAGCTAAGGCAGCGACAGTTGGTAACTCAAACAAGCTACGCAAAGGTAACTCCACTGCAAAACACTTTTGCAGCCGCGACATCAGTTGCGTTGCCAGTAAGGAATGTCCTCCCAAGGTAAAAAAGTTGTCATGTATGCCCACCCGCTCAAGTTGTAGCAGCGATGCCCAAATGCTGGCTAGCATTTCTTCAATCGGTGTTCTGGGGGCAACGAAGTCATGTGACGCTTCGGATTTTCCGGAGGGGTCTGGTAGTGCTTTGCGGTCAACTTTACCATTTGGTGTGAGCGGCAGGACATCAAGCACCACAAAATAAGATGGCACCATGTACTCGGGCAGTTGCTGTTTGAGGAAGGAGCGCAACTCACTTATCGCTGGTGTTTCTTCAGTCTGGGATACCAAGTAGGCAACTAAGCGCTTGTCACCCGCAATCTCTTTGGCAATCACAACAGCTTGTTGCACGGTCGGGTGTTGACTCAGGAGTGCCTCAATTTCGCCCAATTCAATGCGGAAGCCACGCACCTTCACTT
>NZ_BAACAP010000006.1:0-2779 GCF_045865695.1 Scytonema hankhaensis NUACC26 | reverse complement strand
AGCTTCCCACCATTACAACCAATCGGTTTTATTACAAATTCCCAAAGACTTATCTAGAGAATTCATCGCCACCGCCTGTGAAAAATTACTCAGGCATCACGATGCGCTGCGATTACGCTTTCCAGAATCAGCGACCAAACACCAACAAATTAACCACCCATTAGAGCCGACTCTACCCTTTACGGTAGTAGATTTATCCACAACAGTGATTGAGGAACAACCACAAGCCTTAGAAAAAATCGCCAGCGAATATCAAGCTTCGTTAAACCTCTGCACCGGACCGATGGTGCAAATAGTGATGTTTGACTTAGGTAGGGAGCGGGATGGAAGATTATTAATCATCATTCATCATTTAGCAGTCGATGGCGTGAGTTGGCGGATTTTATTATCAGACCTAGAAACAATTTATCAACAATTAGTTAAACAACAACCGATACAACTAGCAGCCAAAACCACGGCATTTATTGATTGGGCAGAAAAATTAAATCATTATGCACAATCAGAAATACTTAAATCAGAATTAGGCTATTGGCTCAACCAACCTTGGGAGAGAGCAACCCCACTACCTTTAGATTTTGCTCCTGATGCGGCAGACAACACACTCGCCAGTGCGGATGCGGTATCAGTGACATTGAGTGCAACACAAACCCACCTTTTGCTAGGACCGGTTCACTCTGCTTACAACACACAAATTAACGATCTGCTCCTGAGTGGATTAGTACTGACCTTAAGCGAGTGGACCCGAAATTCAGCGGTGTTAATGAATTTAGAGGGACATGGGCGAGAAGAACTGTTTGAAGAAGTAGACTTATCGCGGACAGTCGGTTGGTTTACGAGTCTATTTCCCGTGTTACTGCAACTGCCGCCATCAACTCAACTCAGCACTGTGATTAAGTCGCTCAAAGAACAATTACGCGCCATTCCGCATCGGGGGATAGGCTACGGCATCTTGCGTTACTTGTGTGCACAGACTGAGGTCAAAGAACAACTACAAAGAATTCCCACCCCAGAAATTAGTTTTAACTATCTCGGACAATTCGACCAAGTTCAATCCGAAACCGGATGGAACATGGCCTCGGAATCCATTGGTCTAGCACAAAGTCAAGAGCAAAATCGCGAGCATCAATTAGATATTAGTTGTCTAGTGATAGCAGGCAAATTAGAGATTACCATAGCTTATAATCGTCAGATTCATCAACGAAATACTATAGAAAATTTGGCCCAAAGCTATGTTCAAAACCTCAGAGCTTTCATCGAACATTGTCAGTTAGAAGATGCTTATGGACAGACACCAAGTGATTTCCCTGATGCACAGTTAAATCAATTAGAACTCGATGAACTGTTAGCTGCCATCAAAGCCAAAAATCTGGAAGCAATTTATCCACTGTCTCCCATGCAACAGGGGATGCTGTTCCACAGTTTCTATGCCCCGGAGAGTGGGGTGTATGTCGAGCAGATGACCTTGAAATTAAAGGGTGATGTCAATGTTGCGGCTTTTCAATCTGCTTGGCAAAAAGTGGTAGATAGATATTCAATTCTACGGACGTTATTTATTTGGGAAAATCGCCCGACTCCGTTACAAGTGGTGTTGAAACAGGTGGATTTACCTTGGAATCATCTGGATTGGCGGTCATTCTCCACAGCCGAGCAACAACAGCAATTATCACAGTTGTTGACCGCCCAAAAACAGCAGGGTTTTCAATTCAACGTTGCACCCTTGATGGAGTGTACGTTAATTCAACTGAGTCATGAGACTTATCAGTTTATTTGGAATCATCACCACATCCTGCTTGATGGATGGTGTTTGCCGATTATCTTTAAAGAAGTCTTAAGTTTCTATTCGGCTGAACTTCAAGGTGAAACTCGTCATCTGCCAACTCCAACTCCTTACCGGGATTATATCGCTTGGTTGAATGCGCAAGATACTACCGCCGCCACTGAGTTTTGGCGACAGACTTTGCAAGGTTTTAGCGCTCCCACTCCTTTGGTAGTGGATTTAACTCCGCATCCATCTGTGCCGCCAAACTTGAATTACCAAGAACTTGAATTCCGGTTATCCACCCAGGTGAGCCAGAAATTGCAAGCTCTAGCACAACAACATCATCTGACTTTATCGACAATCCTACAAGCAGCTTGGGGCATACTCTTAAGTCGTTATAGTGGTGAGGGTGACATCGTATTTGGCGTTACGGTTTCTGGTCGTCCGGCGAGTTTGTCAGGGGTAGAAAATATGGTGGGATTGTTTATCAACACCCTACCATTACGGCTAGAAATATCTCCAGACCAACAACTGATTCCTTGGCTCGAACAAATACAACAGTTGATGTTGGAATTACAGCATTACTCTTATACTCCACTGGTGGAAATTCAATCCCTGAGCGAAGTACCGGGAGGAACACCGTTATTTGAGAGTATTGTGGTGTTTGAGAATTATCCCATAGATAGTTCTTTAGCTTCCGTGAGTGGTTCGTTCGAGTTCAGCAACATTGAGAGTTACGAACAAACTAATTATCCACTGACTGTAGTTGCAGTCCCTGGGGATGAGTTGTTAGTCAAGATCGGTTACGATTCATCTCGGTTTGTCGAAGAGACGATTGAGCGGATGTTGGGACATTTGCAAACAATTTTCGCTGCCATTGCCTCTCATCCCCAGCAAACGGTGAGTGAAATCCCCCTACTGAGTGCTACTGAACGCCATCAGTTATTAGTCGAGTGGAATGACACCGCGCGAGAATATGCGACTGACAAATGTATCCATCAGTTATTTGAGGAGCAGGTA
>NZ_BAACAP010000005.1:0-2690 GCF_045865695.1 Scytonema hankhaensis NUACC26 | reverse complement strand
ACGGGCGGCTCATAAAGACTTAAATTTATGAAGTTTGCAACTCCTCTATTATATGCAGCTTCATATTAAATTGGTATAACTGACGAAGATGAGAAATATTTTGAACCTGACGCTTTAAGTATAGATGGCAAGATAGTTCTAGAAGTAGAAGCAGGTAGAGCCGTTGATAATAATCAATTTCTTAAAAATATTTTTAAAGCCTGTATGATGTTAGAAGTTGAATATTTAATTATGGCAGTTAGAAACAATTATCGTGGTAAAGACGACTTCAATACAGTTTGTGCCTATCTAAAAACTTTATACGCGAGCCAAAGGGTTACCTTGGCATTAAAAGGGGTAATTATCATTGGGTATTAAAGAAATGAGAGGAGCTATTTTGGCAAAATTCCTCAGAATACTATTTTGAAGCTAACAAATTAAGCTCGCGTAGGTGGATTTTAATAGGACTCATACATTTCACTTTTTTAATGATAGAAATACCCTGGTAGGGGCACAAGACATTGCGCCTCTAGGAATAAGTGTATATGTATCATACATATCGTGAATTGGTATCAGTTAAGGTTTGTTACCACTATTTTCCAATATGTAAAGACACTTCAATCAGCGCATCACAGATATTATAACCAAGTAAAATTGTCTTATCCGAGCAGTATTGAGGAGAACTTAAGCTTGTATAGCCGCTATTACGAATATCGCGAGCGTATTTTTTCCAAATTGGGTATTGTCAAAAGAAATTCCCTGATATTGCTATCAGGGGAACGATTGTGGAGGGTAAAGGATAAAGATAAAGATTTTTCATACTTCATCCTTTACACTTCATCCTTCAATTAGCCAAGATTTGCGAGTAACAACTCTCGATTCTGAAACTTCGTAACTTTCACTTGTCCGTCGTCATCAACATCAACAACAGCTGTGTCGCCTTCTGCAATTTCACCGGAAAGCATTGCCTCAGCCAGAGAATCTTCTAACAGGCGCATAATTGCCCGACGTAATGGTCTAGCACCATAGCTGGGGTCATATCCTTCCTGTATAACACGCTCTTTGAAGCGATCGCTCACCTCAAGACTAATTCCTTTTTCAGTCAAGCGGCTAGCAACTTCGCGCAACATAATATCGGCAATTTGCTTGATTTCGTCTTTCTTCAACTGAGTGAAGACGATAATCTCATCAAGACGGTTCAGGAATTCAGGACGGAAGAAAGCTTTCAACTCTTCATTCACTAAGCTACGGATGCGGTTGTAGCTTGCTTCTGCTGCATCATCTGCAAACTGGAAGCCCAAACCACCGCCACCTTTCTCGATGACCTTGGAACCAATGTTAGAGGTCATGATAATCAGCGTATTCTTAAAGTCCACTGTGCGACCTTTAGCATCGGTCAGGCGACCATCTTCGAGAATTTGCAGTAGCATATTAAACACATCGGGATGTGCTTTTTCGATTTCATCAAATAGCACTACCGTGTATGGTTTGCGACGTACTGCTTCTGTAAGTTGTCCGCCTTCGTCAAATCCTACATAACCAGGAGGCGAACCGATGAGCTTGGAAACAGTATGACGTTCCATGTATTCGGACATATCTAACCGAATCATGGCATCTTCGGAACCGAAGAAGTAGGAAGCCAACGCTTTGGTTAATTCTGTCTTACCAACTCCTGTAGGACCGGAGAAGATAAAGCTAGCAATGGGTCGGTTAGGATTCTTTAACCCAACTCTTGCACGACGGATGGCTCTAGAAACTGCTGTCACTGCTTGCTCTTGACCAATCAAACGCTGGTGCAAAGTATCTTCTAAGTGCAGCAACAACTCTGATTCGGATTCGGTTAGCTTGTTAACTGGTACTCCAGTCCAAGAAGCAACAATTTGAGCAATGTCTTCCTCATCAACAATAGGGCTATTGACAGACTTATCGTTTTGTGATGTCTCTCTTAACTTTGCTTCAAGCTCTAACTCGCGATCGCGTAGTTGTCCAGCCTTATCAAAATCCTGCGCCCGAACCGCTTCATCCTTAGACTTGGTGACTTGTACTAACTCTTTCTTAATCTCGCGACTTGCAGGGTTTGCAGAATACCGCAAACGAACGCGAGAACCAGCTTCATCGATCAAGTCGATAGCTTTATCAGGTAAAAAG
This sequence comes from Scytonema hankhaensis NUACC26, assembly GCF_045865695.1. Classification (NCBI taxonomy): domain Bacteria; kingdom Bacillati; phylum Cyanobacteriota; class Cyanophyceae; order Nostocales; family Scytonemataceae; genus Scytonema; species Scytonema hankhaensis. The sequence goes on along the minus strand of NZ_BAACAP010000005.1, from coordinate 563 downwards.
CGATCGCTAATATAACGATCTGATAGATTAGCTGCAGCGACTAACGCTTCATCAGAGATTTGGACTCTGTGGTGATTCTCATAAGCAGAACGCAAACCGTACAGTATCTCGATAGTTTCTTCAACCGATGGTTCGCCTACCATAATCGGTTGGAAACGACGTTCGAGGGCTGCATCCCGCTCAATGTGCTTGCGATACTCATCAAGAGTCGTTGCACCAATACACTGGAGTTCGCCTCTTGCAAGCGCTGGTTTGAGAATATTAGCAGCATCCATGCCACCTTCTGTACCACCAGCACCAACCAAAGTGTGAATTTCATCGATAACCAGGATGATATTACCCGATGAGCGAATTTCATCCATGATTTTCTTTAGGCGTTCTTCAAAATCGCCACGGAAACGAGTCCCTGCCACTAGTAACCCCATATCGAGGCTAATGACTTGCTTATCTTGTAGAATATCGGGTATATCTTGATTGACAATACGTTGAGCGAGACCTTCTGCGATCGCAGTTTTACCAACTCCTGGTTCGCCAATCAACACTGGATTATTTTTAGTGCGACG
>NZ_BAACAP010000004.1:0-2686 GCF_045865695.1 Scytonema hankhaensis NUACC26 | reverse complement strand
CAAATTCTGGAACTTGAACCAAAACGAGTTTGGGAAATTGGTTGCGGCACGGGTATGTTATTGTTTAAAATTGCACCTCATTGTCAGCATTATCTAGGGACTGATTTTTCACCGAGTGCATTGCAGTATATTGAACAACATCTCAAACAACTATCTTTTTATGACAGTCATTCAGGGGAAAATCTCATAAGCGATCGTGAAAAAGGAATATTTGCCACTCCCCACTCCCACTCTCCCACTCCCTACTCCCTACTTCAAGATAGAGTGACCTTAAAAGCCAGTGCAGCTCACCAATTTGACAGTATTGAAACAAATGCTTGCGACTTGGTCATCCTGAATTCTGTCGTCCAGTATTTTCCCTCCTTAGATTACTTTTTGGAAGTTTTGCAGGGGGTTGTTAACGCTGTGACGACTCAAGGAGCAATCTTTATTGGGGATGTGCGAAATCTCAATCTACTGGAAGCATTCCACACAACAGTCGAATTTTATCGCGCCCCTGATGACTTATCAATTAAGGAATTGCGTCAACACATTCAAAAAAGCACAGACACCGAAAGCGAATTAACAATCGACCCCAATTTCTTTATTGCCCTCAAACAAAAATTTCCTCGGATTAGTCACGTGCAGATTCAATTGCAACGGGGTTACTCCCAAACGGAGATGAGCCGTTTTCGTTACAACGTTGTTTTACATTTAGATCGGGCAGATACTCCTTTGGGCGAACCTGAATGGTTAGATTGGCAAAGCCATCAACAGTTAAATCTGGAAACAATCGAGACAATTTTAACAACTCAGCAACCAGATTTACTTGGCATTAAAGGTATTCCCAATCCTCGTTTGACTTCAGAAATGGTGCTGTTAGAACAAATTGGTCAATTAGATGGTACCGTTTCAGATTTGAAAGCAGCAGTTGCACAAGCCAAATTAGGGATAGAACCTGAAGCGTTCCGAACTTTAGCACAAAATTTGCCTTATACACCTTTTATACAATATAGCTCCACAGGTTTTTCTTGTTACGATGTTATTTTTCAAAGAAATCTCCCCGGACAGGAAACACTGCCACGATTTGTAACAAAGGAAAATTTCCGGTTGAAACCTTGGCAACATTACGCAAATCAACCGTTACAACATCGCACAAATCAAGATGATTCAGAGTTATTAGCCGAATGGCGAGATTTTCTGGAAAAAAATCTTCCCGAATATATGATTCCCAGTCATTTCACTGTATTAGAACGATTGCCACTAACACCAAATGGAAAAGTAGACCGCAAAGCTTTGCCTGCATTAGATACAGCAGTTTCATCAACAGACATTGAATTGCCCGTAACACCGACAGAAAAATTGCTGGCTCAATTATGGGCAAAGTTGCTGAAATATGAAGCGATCTCCCGCCCGGACAACTTCTTCAAATTGGGAGGACATTCCCTATTAGCCACTCAACTATGCGCTCGTATCCGCGACACATTCAAAATAGAACTACCACTGCGTAAAGTCTTTGAGTACCCCACCCTCAATGAATTGGCAAATTATCTCGATACCTGCATTTGGGTTAATTCCGCTGATGTAGATATGCAACCTTTGAACTCAGACGAAGAGGAAATTGAACTATGAGACAAAAAGAGCACGTAGTTTCTTTAATGCTTCGTTTACAGAACATGGGCTGCCGAATTTGGGCTGAAGATGATAAGTTACGGATTCGTACTAGCAAAAACGCCCTCACTTCCGAGCTGAAGCAGGAAATTCAAACCAATAAAGCAGATATATTAGCATTCTTAAATGCTGCCAAAGCCAGAACTGTCATGGCAGAGGAAATTCCCCTCATTAGCGCTGATACCTCAAAGCGCCTTTCCTTTGCTCAACAACGCCTCTGGCTGTTAGCACAACTTCAAGAACCGTCAGCTACCTATAATATGCCGATGGCTTTACAATTGGAAGGCGACCTTAATATTGATGCCCTGCGCTCTAGTTTGGCTTATCTGCTGAACCGTCATACCAGTCTTAGGATGTGTTTTCCCACAGTGGCGGGACAACCTCAAGTTGTTATCCAAAATTTAGATGAAATCGAAGTTCTAACGGTGGAAGGGACTGGGGATAGGGGACTGGGGACTGGGGACTGGGAAGTTTTCCCAATGCCCAATGCCCAATGCCCAATGCCCAATGCCCAATGCCCAATACCCAATACCCAATACCCAACCCTCCAGCATTTAATCGATGCTCATGCTCATGAACCGTTTGACTTAAATACTGGCCCTTTATTTAAAGCAGAACTGCTGCAACTGCGGGAGCAGAAATATGTGTTGCTCATTAATATGCACCATATTATCACTGACGGTTGGTCAATGGGGGTGTTTGTTCGTGAGTTACAGCAAGCTTATACCGCCACCACGAGAGGTCAAACCCCAAACCTAGCTCCCCTACCCATTCAATACAGCGACTATGCAAACTGGCAACGAAATTGGTTACAGGGGGAGGTATTAGAAAACCAGATCGATTATTGGACGCATCAACTCAAGGATGCTTCCCCATTACTGGAATTGCCTACCGATTATCCTCGCCCAGCACAGCAAAGCTACCGAGGCAAACGCTATCTCCACGCTCTCACGCCGGAATTAAGTGCTGCCATTAAAACTTTCAGTCAACAACAAGGAGCAAGCCTGTTTATGACCTTGTTGGCGGCTTTGAGTAT
>NZ_BAACAP010000003.1:0-2669 GCF_045865695.1 Scytonema hankhaensis NUACC26 | reverse complement strand
GTCGCAGGCCGACATCATGAGCGGCGAGCAAGACCCGGTCGGGGTTGCGCCGAACGACGAGGCGGTGTAGCCGGCGATACGGACTGTGCCGTCGTCGTCCGGCGCAACCCCGACCGGGTCTTGCTCGCCGCTCATGATGTCGGCCTGCGACTGCCCCACGTCCGGCAGGTACGAGGTGATGTACACCAGGTGGCGAGTGGCAGGGTGGTCGGCACCCTCCGCCATGACCGTACCGCCGTAGGAGTGCCCGACGACGACGGCACAGTCCACGTCATCGAGTGCGGCGCGCAGCGCCCGAGCGTCTTCGAGCAGATCGGCGGTGCCGGGCATGGCACCCTCGCCGCAGGACGGCAGCTCGACCGCCCGACTCACCGTACCGGTTCGCTCATGGATTCGCTCCGCGACCCGCTGCCACCACCATGCGCCATCCCGGACGAGTGCGCCATGCACGAACAGAATCTCCACCATCTCCGTCTTCTCTCCTTGCTCCCGCACGGATCTCCCGGGCGGTGTTGTCAGTTTCCATTCAATTAATTTCCCCAGCGAGTGGGGAGGTACTTTGATCTAAACCCAGATTTGGCTTACTGTCCAGACCTCGTTTGCGAGGGATAGCCTGTCAAGCCGCTGAACTGCTGTAATAACAGTTGGAGAAATCGCTAGAAATCTTGCTGGACAAGGTATCGAGGGTTGCAACGAAAACATGGAGGTTTCAGCCATTTTGCAGATCCCTCGCGAGTCATACAATAATCGAACTTGGTGCTGAAGTTATCGGAGGTTCTCCCCATACCTCAACCTGTAATAACGTATGTCGAGACAAAGGATAAAACCGCACACTGTCTTCCCCAAGTTTTACTTGCATCTGCAATCGTTTTTGCATTTCCTTGTACTGGTTATCTGTCAGCACACACTCAAATCCGCGTTAGCGAAATTAAGAATAACTTGGGTGTGTTGGATTCCTGTCTTCACGCTTTCTCACCTGTTCTTTTTCTAAATAAAGTATAATTTTGTTATTTCTTTAGAAATTTTATTCAGTAATTACCGTTTGTGACAGTTGGGATACGGAATGGAGGATCGAGCTTCAACCCCCCTGAAATTCAACATAGGTCGGATATACCTGTACTTGGCAACTAGTAAAGTGATACGTCTTATGGTTAGGCGGCTTGCATAATTTTTGACTCGCTTCGACTTTTAAAACATCCTCTTAACTGTTCTTGTATCTTTGTCAAAATTTTGAGATATTAAATTAAAAATTAATTCAGATAAAAAATTATGGCAACCGAGCAAGAGCTTCAATCTCTTTTTAATACCTTGGATACCGATCGAGATGGTAAAATCTCCATTAATGAGCTTTTTTTAAGCCCTGGCTTAAGTGCAATCATCTCGGCTGAAACAGGTATCAGTAGCCCCCAGGAATTGCTAGCTACGCATGGAGATAAAGACGGTAGTATCACCTTTGAAGAGTTAAAGAAAGTTGTTGAGAAAGCAGGAAATTTAAACTAAAAGTCAAAACAAGAATAAAAAGGTATCCTACCCCACAGCCGCGCCCGGTGTGGGGTATTTTGTTTACGCAAATTTTTTAGCACATCGGTAACTATGCCTGTGTGAGGGATTTGTGGTTTAGTAATCCTGTACTAATATTTCACAGTACATATGTGTCTTAAAAATGTTCGCTTTGCGTGTTTTGTACTTAAACACCAAGTCCAGCGTCCTGTGAATAATGAAAAGACAATGCGTCGTCAATATAATTATGCAATTATTTGTCAAAATGGTTACTAGTAACAGACAAAGACTCAAAACACGTTCTAATAGTGCATTTCGACTTATTTATCACTTGGTACTAGTCACAAAATTTAGAAGAAAGTCGCTAACGGGTGAAATGCTTGAAAGGTTGGAGGAAGTAATTAAGGAATTGTTCGGAAAGTGGGAATGCGATTTAATTGAGTTTGGAGGAGAAGCCAATCACGTACATATGTTGTTTGAGACGCCTGTACGCGCGTTGATCTCTACAAAATTAGTCAACAACATAAAAACCGTAAGCTCTCGCCGCCTACGGTCAGAATACGCAAATCATCTTTCTCAGTTTTATTGGAGTAGCAAGCCTCAATTCTGGTCAGGGAGTTATGCCATTATTAGTGTTGGTGCTCAAGCATATGCTAGAAAAACTTATTGAGTACGTACACAACCAAGAAAAACCAAATTAAGAATAAATGTTACTTCGTATTTTTACGCTAGCTTCGCTTACCGGGGTTCAAGCTCTTAAAAAAAGGCGGAGCCCTACTGAGCATAGGTTGGCAAAGTCTGGCTCATTCGGTTCAGATTACTGGCGATCGCGTTCCAAGTTGGGCAAAAAGCGTTTGTTCGTAACCCAGTAAGAAATTCCACAGATGTTTATGCTTGGTCGCCAAGCCACCCGAACCTTGCTCAAGACCCGCAATCTTTAAACCCATTGGATGGTGAGCAATCGTCTTGGCAAGGGTCGCTTTCAGTTGAATGATTTCTAGGGATGGAGTTGCACCCTGAAGATACGTTGTTAATAGGGATTGATAGAGCTGCCCAAGCTGCTTAAAGGTTTGAGCAAAACTCTTTTCTAGTTCATTTGCAGCAGAGCCACCCATGAATACGGTTGTAATCAATAAAGCAATTAACACGCCACAGGGAATGGCAATGAC
>NZ_BAACAP010000002.1:0-2598 GCF_045865695.1 Scytonema hankhaensis NUACC26 | reverse complement strand
CGGGAACTGAATTTCTCTTATTTCCCCCCTTTCCTTATAAAGGTCCGGGAACTGAATTTCTCTTATTTCCCCCCTTTACAAGGGGGGATTAAGGGGGGTAATAATGCGATTCAAATGACAGCCAACTACTTTTCAAACATCCTCTTAGTAACTGCGATGGAAATTATATTTCCGATTCCCACCCTTTTATTTCACTCTAATTCCAAACAAGTTTAAATCAGGAGAATACCATGTCTTATCTGTCCAATCTAGGCAAATTAAAATTACCATGTCTTATAGGCGTTGCAGCTTGCGGTGCTATTTTAGCTGCTGCTTCCATCAACACTGCTAAAGCAGAAGCCTACGGTGGTAGCAACTATACAAACAGTTGTTCTAATATTCGTATTTTTGGAGACACCCTGTCCGCTACTTGTCGTAGAGTAGATGGTTCATACACTAGGACAGCAATTAAAGTCCGAGGAATTGAGAATGTTAATGGAAATTTGAGCTATATTTCCAATCCCAATGCTTCTAGCACTTATCAAAATTCTTGCACCCGAATTTATGTTTCCGGAGATACATTATCAGCTACTTGCCGTAGAGTCAATGGCTCATATAACAGGACAGCTATTGAAATTCCAGGAATTTCTAATATTAATGGAGTTTTGAGCTACAGCTACTAAGTTAACAATCAATAGATACAGCATTTTTCAGGTAAATGAAGTACAGCAGTAGAGGCGCAATGCCTTGCGCCCTTACAATATCTGTACCTCCTCCGCGTTGCAATCTGCTGTAAAAGTCATTGAGGGGACACAAGATTATTGTGTCCTTCCAATGTTGAGAGTAAAATGCGTTAATTCAAACTATTGTAAAATGACTAACCCACTCGCCATAGCAGCTATAACAGCAGTATTCAAAGATATACTTGAAAACCATCTCATTCATGACTTAATTACAACAAGTGTTGGCAGTGTAAGTGTAACAGCTTTACCACCAGATCGCATATCTGTTGGAACAGATGAGCATGCACAAATCAACCTGTTTCTCTACCAAGTTACACAGAATCGCAATGTTGACTGGGTTTCTCAGGAATTGCGTCAGCATAGAGATCGACTTACAAAAGAAGCGCTCTCCAAAAATCCGCCACTAGCCCTTGACCTTCACTATCTACTGACAGTCTACGGAGCAAAAGATTTTCAAGCAGAAATTTTGTTAGGCTATGTCATGCAATTGTTGCACGAAACGTCGATAATCACGCACGATAGCATCTACACTGCTTTAAAAAATGCTTCAGAAGTCAATACTTCCAACGTTCTGTCTCAAGCTTTAGCAACAGTATCTATTTCTAACCTAGCAGAGCAAATAGGGCAAATCAAAATTAGCCCAGAGTTTTTCAGCATGGAAGAGACTTCAAAAATTTGGTCTATTTTGCAAACCCAATATCGTCCATCCATTGGCTATCAAGTATCAATGGTCGTTATTGATAGTCAGAGTGAAAACTACTAAAAATAACATAAACACTACCACCAGGAATTAGTATAACTACGACCTCATTTTTTGCTGAATATATTTAACAATCAACTTTTTCTTACTTTCATCTTGTAAATCTTCTACATAAAATCCTTTTGTATTAATATGAGGTCGCGACCCCTCCTTTAAAATCCCTATTTTCGGTTCTTGTAAAAACTGTAGTGAAGGCTCATGACCCTTTTTTGCCAGTTCATAGAGTTCAGTTGCATTTGCCTTGCGATTTTTTCCTTTCGTACCTTTGTATCGTTTATATGAAGCCTTTCCTAATTGAGGAGCAACACTAGTTATGCTACTCACTCCTCCTAATACTGCTGACGTTATACCTAATGCCAAACCAGGAGGCGTCACTACACCAGTTGCAAGGGATGCAACGCCAGCTGCTGTACTAGCAGACCCAAAACCTGCCGATACTCCCAACCTGTTAGCTCTTCTACCCTGTTTCTGAGCCATATACTGCGAGATTTCTGCAAGTTTGCTATTGTCCTCATTGGTTGATTCGCCTTCAAATCTATCTGTATAATTTTGGGCGATTTGTGCTCTTTGATATGCTATAGTTGCCTGACGACCACTTCTAAATGCACCTAAAGCTGAGAGTGGAGTACTAATTGCTCCTCCCACAGTACCCGAAATCAAATCTGTACCGTGTGTAATTAGGTGTGAATGTTCTGCTGCGACATTTATTCCACTTGCTCCTGCTTGTGCGCCAGTTGTTGCATCAGTCTTCAATGCGTTTTGAGCAGAGATATCATGTCGTCTGGGAAATAAATAATTGAAAATTTTATTAGATAGATTAGTTTTCTTTGGTAGATTGGAGTGTTCTACTACACCATTAACAGCAATATTATCTGAAGATTGTGCTGTAGCTAGCGGTTCTTGTTCCTCGGCTAACAACTCATCAACTGGGTCATGAGAATTTGCGTGGTATTCAAACAACTCATCAACTGGGTCATGAGAATTTGCGTGGTATTCAAACAACTCATCAACTGGGTCATGAGAATTTGCGTGGTATTCAAACAACTCATCAACTGGGTCATGAGAATTTGCGTGGTATTCAAACAACTCATCAACTGGGTCATGAGAATTTGCGTG
>NZ_BAACAP010000001.1:0-2516 GCF_045865695.1 Scytonema hankhaensis NUACC26 | reverse complement strand
CGATGGCTAAGGTCGGAGCGTCACCACTCCGCCTCGCCTACAAAACCGTGCTTGAGAGATTTCCCCTCACACGGCTCCTCGGTTGACTTGGTGTTTTTTCACACACACCTCGTTGCCCATCCTGCTTGTTAGCTTGGATGTTTGATTAGGGCTTAGGCGGTTAGAATAAGTTGTTCTATTTTCTAACTCTTTTTGCCTGAGAACGGATTTTTAAAGTCCCCCGTTGTCTTTGTGTCGTGGCAGTGTCTATGGAGTAACTGGATATTTGTGAGAGTATCTTTTCCGTTTTTTGATTTCGGGTTTACGTGGTCTAACTCCAGTAAATCTCCTTCCTTAAAGTACAGTCCACATTGGGCGCATTTTCCGTTTTGTCGTTTTAGTAACGTTGCCGTTCTTTGATTGGTTTCGGGGTGTCTGCCCATTCTTGTACTCCAATAGATAAAATCTCCGTCATAGGGACTTCGCCCCCCTTGCACCTTTGTGTGTCTCACGATTGGAGTTTCTTGGTGCGTTTTGAGGTGCATTCTTTTTATCCCCTTTTTCTTGCTACCAAAAACCCATCCTTCGGTTTGGATTAGCCAATATCTTCTGGCAATCCATTCACAGGATTTATTGGGGTGACGGAATTTTCCCCAAGCCACTAGCTGATGGTAGAGTATGTTATCTACCTTTTGAAAAGTCTCTTTGCTTACTACCGTGCTGTAATAGTTAGACCATCCCCTAATAGTGGGGTTGATGTGGCTGATTAGTGCTTCTTGATTTGCCCCTCTGTGTGTTCTAACAATATCTCTCAGCTTTTCGATATGTAGCTTGACTTTCTTTTGGCTTGGTTTGATGAGTGTTTTGAATTCAAGTGGTTTTCCATTGGAATTCTTTCCTGATTGGTGTTTGCCAACTGGAAATTGTCTAATTGTGAATCCAAGGAAGTCAAATCCGGCTGATTCTGTTCCATACTTGTTGAGGGTATGGGTTAGCCTGGTTTTACTTGGTTTCAATTCTAGGCTCATGCCTTTTAACCATTCGACTATAATCTGCTGGCATCTTTGGACTACGGCTAAATCCTTATGTAGAACGACGAAATCATCTGCATACCGAACTAAGGTTAACCCTTTTTGGGCGGTTATTCCTTTGTTGACTGCTTTCATAACTTCGGTTTCTAAGCCGTGGAGAGCTATATTTGCCAATAGCGGTGAAATTACCCCACCTTGCGGCGTACCCTCAGAAGTTGGGAACAATTGTCCCCCATCCATCACTCCCGCTTGTAACCATGCTCGAATTTGTCGGCGAATGGTGGGGAATGTATTTAGTTTTTCTAGCAGTGCCTTATGGTTAATGCGGTCGAAGCACTTTGATATATCGGCGTCCAGCACATATTTGGAACTGGTTTTAATTGCCTTGTATATTGCTTCAATCGCATCGTGGCATGACCGCCCTGGTCTAAAACCGTATGAGTTTGCCTCAAAATGGGCTTCCCATTCTGGTTCTAATACTAGTTTTACGAGCGCTTGAAGCGCTCTATCGTACATTGTGGGTATTCCTAATGGGCGTTTTTCCTCGGTTCCGGGTTTGGGAATCCATACCCTTCTTGTTGGTTTTGCTTTTCGGTTAAGTTTCAGTTTGGGTATTAATTCTAGCCTTTGTTTCGGAGTCAGTTTTTTGATTCCGTCTACTCCGGCTGTGGATTTACCCTGATTGTCCTGAGTCACCCGACGTACTGCTAACATTTTGGCTGACCAAGACCTCACCAATGTCTTTTGGAGTTTGCGGACTGCCTTGACATCTCCACGCTGTGAGGCTTTGTAGATTCGCTTTTGCAACTTAAAAACTCGGCGTTCTAGCTTTTGCCATTCTACTGAGTTCCATTCCACCATCGGTTGTGACCGTGTATTAGACTTATTTATTGCTACTTGTGACCCTACATTCCAAGCCACCGTGGGTCTGTTGGCATATCTTCAATCATTACAATGAAGCTTTTGCTTCTGACCCAATCCTTCCAACGCCTAGCATACGGTTAGCACCTACTGAGTATCGACCATCCCAGGGCTGTACGTTGGTTACTTCGTTTCTAACTTCCATTGGTTATAATCTTTAGGGTGGTACTGTACGCCGGGTTTTATGGAGATGCTTATGGGTCACAGATAAAATGCCCACTCCTTATCCTTTGCCTTTTTGGCTCTAGCCTTACACAGCCTTTATAGCTAGTTCAACTTAACGACGTTTTATCGTATCTTTAAGCTGACGCTTTACCCGTGGATTCTTGTTCACCGCGTTACCGGATTAGGCTTCCAGTTTTATCGGTTTGTTACCCCGCTACATTGGTCACTTGGGATTGCTACTTCCAAGTGTGGGGGACATACTGTCACCACTAGCATCTGTGGGAAGGGACTTGCTTTTACTGATATTTGCCAGTTGCTCACCCTTATGAAAGTTAAATTATCGGAGATTAATAAGTTTCCTTTTCTTTTCTCCGAGGTCATCCCTGTATATGTCTATACATTTCGACCAACGAATCGCAC